>JBPCTP010000446.1:0-3096 GCA_051011615.1 Microthrixaceae bacterium
CGAGGCAGTCGCGGTGAATCTGCGAGGTCGTTCATTCACGATCGCCGCCGGGGTCGAGGTCACGGACACACCATCGGGCGCGCTCTTCAGCCAGGGGACGCTGCTCGGCGGCCACCTCCTGGCGATCGTCGACGGCAAGCTCCGCTACACCTACAACTGGCTGGGCGAGGACATCCAGCGTGTGACCGCCCCGGTGCAGGTCACCGCCGGGCGCCACGTGTTCAGCGCCCAGTTCGACCTCACCGGTCAGGACGACGCTTCACCGTCACCCGTCGGCACCCTGAAGCTCTTCCTCGACGACCAGGAACTAGCGGAGGCAACGATTCGCACGCAGCCCGGAAAATTCGGACTCGGTTCGGGCCTGACCGTCGGTAGGGCCCTCGCTCCGTGTGCGGATCCGGAACTCGACACACCAGCGACGTTCACCGGCGGAGTCCTCGACGCGGTCGTGATCGACGTCAGCGGCGAACCATGGATCAACCATGATGCCGAACTCGCCGCCTGGCTCGCACACGACTGACCGCTGGCACAAGTGGGCGGCACCGACAGCGAACGGCGAATCGAATATGCCGGGTCGATACACGACGAGCGCGAGATCGAAGCGGTGGTCGCCGTGTTGCGAGGCGGGCCCACGGCGCTTCGCATGGGTCGCAACGTGCGGACCATGGAGAGTCGGATCGCCGCACTCTTCGCCAAGTCCCGCGGAGTGATGGTCAACTCGGGCAGCTCAGCTCTGTACCTGGCGATAGAGGTGCTCGACCTGGAACCGGGGGACGAGATCATCACGTCGCCCACCACGTTCTCCACCGACATCGCACCGATGCTGCGAGCCGGACTGGTGCCGGCCTACGTGGACATCACACCCGACACTTTCCAGATCGACGTTGATGCAATCGAAGAGATGGTCGGGCCACGGACCAAGGCGATACTCGCTCCCAACCTGATCGGCAACGCTCCCGACTGGGACCGCATTCGAGAGGTCGCCGACACCCACGACCTTGCGGTGATCGAGGATTCCTGCGACGCCCTCGGGCTGACCCTGCGTGGCAACCCGACCGGCGCACGGGCCGACATCAGCCTCACCAGCTTCGCACTGTCACACATCATCACAGCAGCCGGCACCGGCGGAATGGTCTGCTTCGACGACGATGAGCTGGCTGATCGGGCGCTACTTCTGCGGCGTTGGGGCCGGCGCTCGGAGGTGCAGCTGTTCGGTTCCACCAAGGGGGTCGACAAGCGGTTCTTCTCCACCATCGAGGGCGACGGCGCTGTCACCGGCGAGGACGCTGACGTCGAATACGACAACCTGTTCATCTTCGACGAGGTCGGCTGGAACTTCGAACCCTCCGAGCTGTCCGCCGCCTTTGGCCTGGTTCAGCTCGACAAGCTGGATGACAACCTGGCTCGCCGGCAAGGAAGTTTCGAGGCGACCTACGCACAGCTGGCGCGGTGGCCCACGCTGTTCATCCTCCCCCGCCAGACCGAAGCACTGGTGACCGGCTGGCACATGTTCCCCCTCATCATCCGCCCTGGGTCAGGGATTCGGCGCGGCGCGTTCCAGCAGTGGATGGAACGCCACGGTGTCGACACCCGGATGGTGTGGACCGGCAACGCGGCACGCCAGCCGGCGTTCCGCGACAAGCCACACCGGACGCCGCCAGGTGGGCTCCCCAATGCGGATCGGGTGATGGAGTGGGGGGTCGTGTTGCCCAACAACCACTCGATGACCGACGACGACTCGGCCTGGATCGGCGAATGCGTGGCCTCGTTCCTCGAGTCCGAGGGCCTCGGCTGATGGATGAAGCCAACGCTGGGGCACGCGTTGCAGGCAGGCGGTTCGACGGCAGACGCGCGTTGGTGACCGGCGCGAGCCGAGGCATCGGAGCCGCAGTGGCTGAAAGACTGGGAGCCGAAGGAGCGTCGGTCGCGATCGTGGCACGCACCCTCGATTTGCACGATCATTTGCCGGGCTCGCTCGCCGAGAGCCGTGCCAGGATCGAATCGCACGGCGCGGATGCAACCGTCGTGGTGGCCGACCTCACCGATGAGGACCAGCGTTCCCGTGTGGTGGACGAGGCTTCCGACGGTCTGGGTGGCCCGATCGACATCCTCGTCAACAACGCCGCGGCCGCCATCTACACCGAGATCGCCACGATGCCGCTCAAGCGCCGTCGGCTCATGTTCGAGGCCAATGTGCATGCACCGATCGACCTGGCGCAGTCGGTGATCCCTTCCATGGTCGAGTCGGGCGCGGGTTGGATCGTGAACCTCACCAGCGGTTCGGCAGACGCCTGGGACGGGCCGCCGTTCGAACTCGGCGTCACCGGCTCGGCCATCACGCTCTACGGCTCATCGAAGGCCGCCCTGCGGCGCCTCTCCAACGGCCTGGCCGCTGAGTTGTACGGAACCGGCATCCGGGTGAACGCAGTGGAGCCCAGAGCCGCCGTTTTGAGCGAAGGCGCCGAGGAGCTGGTCGGCGGCAAGCTGAGGGCCGACCAGATCGAATCGATGGAGCACATGGTCGAGGGGGTCCTGGGGCTGTGTGACTGCGCCGAAGGCGTGACCGGGCGCACGTGGGTGAGTGGCGACGTGGTCTCCGAGCTGGGCCTCGATGTCCATGCGCTCGACGGTTCGCCGATGGGCGACGGCGAGTGACCAGAACCGGGCGACCACAACCAAACGACCACGACCGACCGACGAGGAGCACAACCGGATGTTCGACCTGAGTGGACGCACTGCGCTGGTGACCGGAGCGGGACAGAACGTGGGAGCCGGCATCGCACAGGGACTCGCTGCGCATGGCGCACGGGTCGTGGTGAACGATCTGCGCCTCGAGCGAGCCGAGTCGGTGGTCGCCGAGATCAACGCAACCGGTGGGGCTGAGGCGATCGCATGCGTTTTCGACGTCACCGACCACCAAGCGGTGAAGGAGGCGACCGAACAGCTACCGCCTGTCGACATCCTCGTGAACAACGCTGGAGTGGTCGACAACATGGGTATCACCCAGTTCCGCGACACCACTCCTGCTGACTGGGACGCCATGATCCGCCTCAACACCAATGGAGTCATGAACTGCTGCCACGCGGTACTCGATCC
>JBPCTP010000447.1:0-3856 GCA_051011615.1 Microthrixaceae bacterium
GCCTACGGCGCCGGCGTGTGGTCGGCTGCTGTGAAGTTCAAGCAGTTCCGCGCACTGGCCCCTGCCTTCGGTCGCTGGCCCTGACCAACTCCGGGCCACCATCGAGGGTGTCGAAGGTGGGGCTCAAGTTCGGGGCCCCACACTGCCGATCAGTTGTCGCTGGCGGAAAGGCGGGGCGGGCAGGTTGCCCGGCGGTACCGTACGAATTCCGTTGCTGGTGGGTTGCTCCGTGCGACCTTGGACTCCGGCGGTGCCACCCCGTCCCGTCAGCTACTCAATGATCGTGATTGCGTACTCGGGGCAGTTGTCGACTGCCAGCCGAGCCTTGTCCTCGAGTTCGACAGGCACTTCGCCCTCGATACGCAGGATCGCGTACCCCTCGTCGTCGACGTCGAACACCTCGGGTGCCAGCAGGTAGCAGCGGTTGTGGCCCTGGCATGCTTCGCGGTCGTAGCGGATCCTCATCAGCTCTGGCCTCCGCCTGCGTTCGCTCCATCCCTTGCGGCGAGGATCCTCACCGGCAGTTCGCGAGGCCCGCGCACCTGTCCGGTTGACCATCGCACGGCGTCGGGATCGCGATCTGCCAACTCGAAACTCTCGATTGCGGCGACCCACTCCTCGAGGGCAACTCGCAACTCCATGCGAGCCAGGTTGGAACCCGCGCAACGATGGATGCCGAGGCCGAACGCGGCGTGGCGGTTGCGTTGCCGGTCGATCTGGAACTCATCGGCATCCTCGAACGCCTCGTCGTCCCGGTTGGCCGACGGAAATGGCAGCAGCACCCAGTCGCCGGCCTTCATCTCGGCATTGCCGACCTCGATGTCGTTGGAAACGACGCGGGCCATGGTCACGGGGGCGTAGTAACGGAGGAACTCCTCGATCGCGAACGACCAAACGTCGGAGTCGTCATGGAGGCGATCCATGTGTTGGGGGTTCTGAGCCAGATGCCACAGCGACGATCCGATGGCCGACCAGGTCGTGTCGATCCCGGCGATCAACAGCAGGGCGATCGAGCCGAAGACGTGGTCGTCGGAGAGGGGCATGCCCTCTATGTCGGTGGTGACCAGGTAGCTGATCAGATCGTCGCCGGGCTCGGCACGTCGCTCGGCGATCACCCCCGCCAGGTAGTCCGCCATCGTGTCGCCCGGCTCCACTGCAACCTGCCCCGGCTTTTCGAGGATTCGGTGGATGAATGACCGGAAGCGGTCTCCGTCCGACTCGGGCAGCCCCAGCATGTGGGCGATCACGCGAACCGGGATGTGCTGGGTGTAGGCGACCGCAATGTCCACCACGCCGTCGTTGGAGTCGGCCTCGGCGAGCAACTCGGCGATCAGCTTGCGGCAGGTTTCGCGGGTGCCGGGCTCGAGTTCGGCAACCGCCTTCGGTGCGAACGGACCCAGCAGCAGCTTGCGGGCAATCTGGTGGAACGGAGGGTCCGAGCTGATCGGAGGGGCGAATCCCACCGGCGCCTCGCCCCGGAAACCCATGTCGTTGACGATGATTCCTCGCGAAGAGAAGTTGTCGGTGTCATGGGCGATCGCAGACACGTCTTCGTGCTTCGCAGGAAACCAACACCCGTCGAAGCGCTCCGTGTGGGCCACTGGGCAGCCCTCACGAAACTGCTCCCAGATCTCAGGCGCGTTCTGTGCGTAGTCCTGGATCGTGTGGTCGAAGTCGGTCTCCCAGTCCCGGACCGGGGGATGCGGGGTCGCGCCGGCGTGACCCGAAGGTGCGTCGATATCGGGTTCGGTGGTCGCATCACCTGTGGCGGCTGCCTCATCGGTCATGGCGGCAATGTAGCGCTGAGGGCCGGGGGTTCCCACGCCACCCTCGGCGCGCCCTGACTTCGGGGCTGCTAGCAAGTGTCCTCATGAGTGATCCGAAGCCAGCAACAACCCACACCGCCGCGGTACAAGGGCGTTTCCGCGCCGATGCTCCGATGGATTGGAGCGACAGCACCGACACCACGAACGCAACGCGTGGCCTCGTGGCCAGGCCGACGTCTCCCACCATTGCCGGGCCCAAGGGTGCGCCCGCATGGAACCTGGACGACTACGACTTCCTCGACGGAAGCGACGCCCCCGACACGGTGAACCCATCGCTGTGGCGACAGGCGAACCTGAACATGGAAGCCGGTCTGTTCACCATCGCGGAGCGGATCCATCAGCTGCGTGGATTCGACCTCTCCGAGATCACCCTCATCGAGGGCGACGAGGGCTTCATCGTCATCGACCCTCTCATCAGCGTCGAGTGCGCTGCCGCGGCCATGGAGCTGGCCCGAGAACACCTTGGCGACAAGCCGGTCACAGCGGTGATCTACACGCACTCGCACATCGACCATTTCGGTGGGGTCAAGGGCGTAACGACACCCGAGGACGTAGCTGCCGGTCACTGTCGGGTCGTCGCCCCCATCGGCATGGTCGAGGCGGCCGTGTCAGAGAACGTGTTCGCAGGTGTGGCGATGAGTCGCCGGGCCCAGTTCATGTACGGCGCAGCGCTCGCCCGCGGTCCGCGTGGCCAGGTCGACGCAGGGCTCGGCAAGACCAACTCTCTCGGAACCGTCACCCTGATCCACCCGACCGACTCGATCACCGACACCGGTCAGATGCTCACACTCGACGGCGTCGAGATCGAGTTCCAGCTCACCCCGGGCACCGAGGCACCGGCTGAGATGAACTTCTGGTTCCCGGAGTTCCGGGCGTTGTGCATGGCGGAGAACTGTTCACACAACCTGCACAACCTCTATACGCCCCGAGGCGCGCAGGTGCGGGACTCACTCGCCTGGGCCAAGTACATGGACGAGTCGATTGTCCGATACGACGGCAAGGTCGACCTCGTATTCACCAGCCACCACTGGCCTGTGTGGGGCGCCGAGGAGTCGATGGGCTACCTGGCCACCCAGCGGGATCTGTACAAGTTCCTGCACGACCAGACGCTGCGCCAGGCGAACAAGGGTCTGACGATGCTGGAATGCGCCGAGGAGGTGCAGCTACCCGACGCGATTGCGCAGCACTGGTGCAACCGGCCGTACTACGGCACGGTCAACCACAACGTGAAGGCCGTCTACCAGCGGTACCTGGGATGGTTCTCGGGCAATCCGGCCGAGCTGCATGCGCTTCCGCCGGAGCCGGCTGCCGCGAAGTACGTCGAGTACATGGGTGGTGCGGCGGCGGTGCTGGAGCGTGCCCGTGCGGACTTCGAGGCGGGGGAGTACCGCTGGGTGGCCGAGGTGCTCAACCGCGTCGTGTTCGCCGCTCCGGGCAACAGTGATGCAGAGGGCGGGGACGCGGCAACAGCGGCGGCAACCGCAGAGGCTGTCGACCTGCTGGCAGACTCGTACGAACAGCTCGGCTACCAGGCCGAGTCGGGGCCATGGCGGAACTTCTACCTCGTGGGCGCGCACGAGTTGCGCCATGGTGGCCCCGAAGGGGCCGCCGCAATCGAGACCTCGGCGTTCGAGTTGGTCATGGCTGTCGAGGTGCCGATGCTGCTCGACGCCCTTGCGCTGCGGCTCGACCCGGTGGCCTGCGCCGGAGAGCACCTGGTGCTGAACCTCATCGTCACCGATTCCGGGCCCGACGGCAGCCCGGAGGACCATGTGCTCTGGGTCGAGAACTCGGTGCTTCATCACCGAAACGAAACGCACCTCGACGCAGCGCATGCGACCGCGACGCTCACCAAGGTGGAGCTCCTCATGGCAATCGGGGGCATGGGCGTATCGGCTGGGATCACCCTCGAGGGCGAACCCGACGCCTTCGCCCGTCTTGCCAGCTGGCTCGACGCCCCCGACCCCAATTTCCCCATAGTCACTCCCTGAGGGCGCCCGCGCTCCGCCACTCCCGGCCCTCGCCGGAGC
>JBPCTP010000448.1:0-8821 GCA_051011615.1 Microthrixaceae bacterium
GTCACGGCCTTTCTGAAGCTGCTCTCCACGGAGGTCGCCGGCGAGGGTGTGACCGTGAACAACCTCCAGCCCGGAACGCATCGCACCGACCGCGTCGCAAGGCTGAGCGAGGACCAATCGGACAAGCTGCGCTCGGACATTCCCGCAGGTGATCTGGGTAGCCCCGCCGACTTCGGTTCCGTGGCGGCAATGCTGTGTTCGCAGCAGGCCAACTTCGTCACCGGGGTAGGCCTGCACGTCGATGGCGGCGCCTATCGAGGACTGCAGTAGGGGCCTGCCGACTCGAGTTGGTTCAGGGCACCAGCTTGCGCAGGCCGCTCATGGCCCACCAGCCGAGCAGCACGGTGCACCCGGCGATCGACACGAGCCCGGGCCAGATGTCGGCCCAGTCGTTGTTGCCGACGAACCCGGCACGGCTGAGGGTGAGGATCGGCGTGATCGGGTTGTACTGGGCCACCTGCGGCAACCAACCCTCCATGAGCTCCAGTGGCACGGTGCCGATCGACAGGAAGAGTGCGATGAACAAGCCGACCTGTACCAGCCCACCGGCGGACTGTTTCTTGGTTCGGTACATCACGCCCATCCCCCACAGCCCACCCATCACGGCCACGCCCGCCGATGCGACCCCCAGCCAGACGACGGCCATGAAGCCACCGGGAAATGTCAGCCCACCGATGATTCCGATGGAGAGGGTGATGAGCAACGGGATCGCGGTGCGCATCGCCGACCAGGACATGCCGGCGGCAGGTACGACCCACCGCTTCGCGGGCGACAGCAACAGCCGGTCATAGAAGCCTTCCTCCAGGTCACGGCCCAGCGCGAATGCTGCGCCGAGCGCACCGAAGGCAGCCGTCTGAACGCACGCATAGGGCACCATCCAGTTGTAGATGTTGTCCGTCGGGTATCCGGGTAGCTCGGTGAGGCCGCTGAAGGTCCCCGAGAACGCCACCGTGAAGAAGATCGGCATCACGACCAGTGGGATGAGGGCCGCAGGTATGCGCCTCAGGTTGACCGCGCTGCGACCGATGAGGGCGTTGACCATGGGAACGGACGGGACGCTCATACGCCGCCCGTCGCGATCCTGCGACGGATTCCCGTCACGGCGAACCAGAGCGCCAGCACCGCCAGCACCGCCGCCACCCCGATCGAGGTTGCGGCCTCACTCCAGGAGAATCCGTAGAGCACCTGGTAGCGCATGCCGTCGACGATGAACGTGAGCGGGTTCCATTCGGCGATGGTCTTGTACCAGCCGCTCATGAGTTCGATCGGGAAGAAGCAGCTCGACAGGAACAGCGTGATGAACACCAAGGGGAAGAAGCCCTGTACGGCTTCGGCCTGCCCCGAGCGGGCTGCGATACCCGCCGCGAACGCGCCGAACGCCAGCGCCAGCACGACGGCGGCCACCACGAGCACGATGCGTCCCGGGATACCTCCCACCACGTCGCCACCGAAGGGCCAGAGGATCAACTGGAACGCGATCGCCTGCGCCGCGGCAAAGAAGGTGGCCCCACCCAGGCGTCCGACGAGGATCGAGGTTCGGCTCACGGGCGAGGAGATCATCCGGTCGAAGAAGCCGGTCTGGATGTCCGTGGCGAGCTCGGCCCCGCCGTTGATGCCGCCGAACATGACCCCCTGGATGATCGCCGCCGGCAGCAGGAACATGAGGAACGTCGTGCCCGGCGGCGTCACGCCGGGAAGCAGCGCGACGCGAGCCATCGCCGATGCGTTCACAGCAACCAGCAACAACGGAAAGATGGTGCCAGGGATCCAGCTCGTGGGTTGGCGTGCGAACCGCACGACCGCGCGGACCGTCAGCGCCCAGGATTGGGCAAGTGCGTGCGATGTACCGCTGGACCGCGTCGGCGTCGCAGTGGTCAAGCGAGTTCCTCTGGCACGGGCTCGGTGACCTCGGCTTCCTCCGCTGCACCCTCCAACCGTCGACCGGTGGCCTCGGCGAACACATCGTCGAGGCTCGGCGCATCCAGTTCCATGTGGGTCACCTCGATGCCGGCTTCATCCAGGGTGCGCACAACGTCCGTCATCGCACCGGCACCTGCCTGCAGACCCACGGCCACCCGACCCTTGCGGGCCGCGCGCTCCTCGCCGAAACCGAGGATCAGTTCCCGGGTCCGATCGAAGTCCTCGGCCTCCACATCCACCCGAAGCGTGGGACAACCCACCGCATCCTTGAGCGCACCGGGAGTGCCGTCGCGCACGATCTTGCCGTGGTCGATGATTCCCACCCTGTGAGCCAGCTCGTCGGCCTCCTCCAGGTACTGCGTGGTGAGGAACACCGTCGTGCCCAGCTCTGTGTTGAGTCGCCGCACCTCCTCCCAGAGGTTCATCCGGCTCATGGGGTCGAGGCCCGTGGTCGGCTCGTCGAGGAACAGCACCTCGGGTTCGTGCATCAACGCGAGGGCAAGGTCGAGGCGTCGGCGCATGCCGCCGGAGTAGCCACCCACCAGACGGTCAGCGGCTTCGGTGAGCCCCACCCGCTCCAAGAGGGTCTCGGCACGTACCTGGCCTTCCTTTCGGTTGATTCCGTGCATGACGGCCTGGAGCCGCAGCAGCTCACGGCCGGTCATGAGCGGATCGATGGCAGCGTCCTGCAGGGCAACACCGATTGCCGCTCGAACCTTTGCCGCGTCCGCGACCACGTCGTATCCCGCCACCGATGCCGTGCCGGAGCTGGGACTGAGCAGGGTCACGAGCATTCGCACGAGGGTCGACTTGCCCGCCCCATTGGGGCCGAGGAACCCGTACACCTCACCTTCGCTGCCCATGAGGTCCACTCCGTCGACTGCAACCACCTCACCAAAGCTGCGGTGCAGGTCCTCGACGACTATCGGTTCGGTCATGTCGTGCTCCTGTCGTCTGTTCCCGTGGCCGATGACGCGACCGTCGCGGCACCGACAGCTGCCCAGACGCGCTCCGGTGAGAGTGGCATGTCCAAGTGACGAACCCCCAGATGCGAGAGCGCGTCGACCACGGCGGAATGCACGGCGGGAGTCGCACCGATGGTGCCCGACTCGCCGATTCCCTTGGCACCGAGTTCGTTCATAGGAGTCGGAGTTGCGACATCCACGAGATCCCACGGCGGCAGATCCGCAGCGGAGGGGATGCCGTAGTCGGCGAGTGTGGCCGTCAGGGGGTTGCCGTCGTGGTCGAAGCGGGCGGCCTCGAAGAGGGCCTGCGATGCACCCTGGGCGATGCCACCGTGGCGTTGCCCCTCGGCGAGCATCGGATTCAGGATCACACCCGCATCATCGGCCGCGACCAGGCGGAGCAGATCAACCAAGCCGGTCTCGAGGTCCACCTCGACCACAGCCACGTGCGCGCCGTTGGGGTAGGTGAGGCCATCGGTGTTGAACTTGTCACCCACCGATATCCGCGAGCCCTCCGCACGGTTCAGAACCCGCGACCAGGAGACCGTCATCGCAGGCGTCCCGACCACACAGAATCCGCCGGCTTCGGCGTTGAAGGCCACGTCGTCCGGATTGGCCTCGAGTTCCGCTGCGGCCAGCTCGCGGGCCTGGTCGTGGACCTGCCGAGCGGCCTCGCTTATCGCCGAGCCACCCATCTGCAACGACCGGCTGCCCATGGTGCCCATGCCCTCGGGAACCCTGTCGGTGTCGCCATGGGCGACGTTGACGGCCTCGATCGGCACACCCATTCGTTCGGACACGATCATGGCGAGCGCGGTGTGCAAACCCTGACCGTGTGGCGAGGATCCCGTGAGTACCTCCACCGCCGCCCCGCCAGGCACGCTGTCGTCGGCCGAGATCGACACCTCGCCCCACTCGCTGGTGACGCCGGCACCGGTTATCTCGACATATGTCGACACGCCGATACCGAGCGCGCGGGTGGCGCCTTTGGAGCGCCTACGGGCCTGTTGGTCTCGTAGAGCCTCGTAGTCGGCCTCGGCCAGGGCCGCGTCGAGAGCCTTCTCGTAGTCCCCACAGTCGTAGGTGGCGCCGGCAGCGGTGTGGTGCGGCTCGGAGAACGCCGGGATGAGGTTCCTGCGCCGAGCCTCCACGGGATCGAGCCCACACTCGGCTGCGAAAAGGTCGACCGCACGTTCCAGGGTCGTCGTGGCCTCCGGACGACCCGCTCCCCGGTAGGCCTCGGTCGGCACGGAGCTCGTGACCGTGGCCTCTGCGCGGGTGCGGATCCGCTCGATGTCGTAAACGCCCGCCGCCATCAGCCGGGTGAAGTACGGCAGGAAGGCCCCGAGCAGCGGGTAGGCCCCCGCGTCGGCTCGCATGTCGATCTCCAGTGCCTTGATCCGGCCGTCGCGGGAGCCGCCGATGGCTATGTGGTGGCTGTGTCCACGTCCATGGGACTGCGCAGTCAGGTTCTCGCTGCGCGTCTCGACCCACGCCGCCGGACGGCCGAGGTGTCGCGCAACCCAGCCGACAATCACATCCTCAGGGCTGGGATTGATCTTCGGGCCGAATCCGCCTCCGACGTCCGGCGTGAGGACATGCACGGAATCGGGCTCCAGACCATGGGCAGCCGCGATCGCGGCGCGGGCGCCGTGGACGTTCTGCGAGGAGATCCACTGGTGCAGGCGGCCATCAACGAAGGCAGCGGCGCTTCCACGGCCCTCGATCGACACACCCGCGACGCGTGGATTCTCGATTCGTTCACGAACGACAACGTCACAATCGGCGAAGAACGGATCGTCGTCGTCGGCCCGCTCGTCGCCCCATGCGTTCCAGCCGTCATCCATGAGGCTGTTGCGGTTCGTGCCAACCGATGGAAACAGCAACTCGGCGTCGGAGAAACCCGCGTCGATGCCGACCACTGCCGGAAGTGGTTCGATGTCGACCATCACCATCTCGGCTGCGTCCACGGCCTGGGCCGTGGTCTCCGCCACGACCACGGCGACCGGCTCGCCCACGAAACGGACCCACTCGATCGGCAGCCAGGGGCGGGCCATCTCCTTCGGCGCACGCGCTCCCCCGGGTCTCGGCAAGACGAGGTCCAGGTCCGCCGCGGTGAACACGCCGCACACGCCCGGCATCGAGATTGCATCGGACACGTCGATGCCGAGCAGCTCGCCGTGGGCGAAGTAGGACCGCACGAAAGCGACGCTGAGCTTGCCCTCGAGCAGGGGATCGTCCAGGTCGTCGAGGAAGGTTCCGGCCCCGACCAACAACTTGGGATCCTCGATCCTGCGAACCCTGTTTCCGAGAATGCTCACGCGCCTGCGTCCTGCATGGCCAGGGCCAACCGGTTGAACGGCCACGCGTTGGGCAGCACCAGTCCGGCGGTAGGCGGCGGCAGGATCACGTATGACTCCTCCCCCTCGCGCACCAGGCCGAGCTGGTCCCGTGCGATTCGCTCCAACTCAGCTGGGTCCGACACGCGACCCAGACGCTGCTCCAACGCAGCGTTGTCGGCTTCCATCGCTGCGAGTTCTGCACGGGCGTCGTCTATGTCCTGGCGTTGAGACCACCATCCGCGAACCGGTGGCGCGAGGATCAGCACGGCAGCGCCGCACAACACGGCGATCACCACCACGCGCCTCAGCACGGATCCACCCCGCTCAGCTCTACGGCCACGAGACAGTTCAACCCGCCTTGCCCCTCGGTGCCAGTGCCGCTGCTCCCGGGAAAACGGCGGCCTCGCCGAGGGACTCCTCGATGCGCAGTAGCCGGTTGTACTTCGCGACGCGATCTGATCTGGCCGGTGCCCCCGTCTTGATCTGACCGCAATTCGTGGCGACGGCAAGGTCCGCGATGGTGTCGTCCTCGGTCTCACCGGAGCGGTGCGACATCACGGAGGTGTAGGAATGGCGGGTCGCCATCTCAACGGCCTCGAAGGTCTCCGTGAGGGAGCCGATCTGGTTGACCTTCACCAGAATCGAGTTCGCCACACCGGTGTCTATTCCGCGTGCCAACCGTTCGGTGTTGGTGACGAACAGGTCGTCGCCGACAAGCTGCACCTTGTCCCCGAGTGTGCGTGTGTGGTGGCCCCAGCCCTCCCAGTCCTCCTCGGCCATGCCGTCCTCGATCGAGACGATCGGGTAGCGATCACACAGGTCGGCCAGGTAGTCGGCGAACTCCGCAGGACTCAACGTGCGGCCCTCTCCTGCGAGTACGTAGTTGCCGCCGACGAAAAACTCCGTCGAGGCGGCGTCCATCGCAAGTGCGATCTCTTCGCCCGGAGTTCGGCCCGCTGCTTCGATCGCCTCGACAAGCAGCGAGACTGCTTCCTCGTTGGATCCCAGGTTGGGAGCGAAGCCCCCTTCGTCTCCGATCGCGGTGGAAAGGCCGCGCTCATGCAGCACGGACTTGAGGGTGTGGTAGCACTCGGCACCCCACCGGAGAGCCTCGGAGAACGACGCCGCCCCGACGGGCATGAACATGAACTCCTGCAGGTCGACGTTGTTGTCGGCGTGTTCGCCGCCATTGATGACGTTCATCATCGGCACCGGCAAGGTGGCGGCGTTGGTGCCGCCGAGGTAGCGGTACAACGGCAGGTCGAGCTCCACGGCAACGGCCTTGGCGGCGGCGAGCGAAACGCCGAGTACTGCATTGGCACCGAGGCGGGCCAAGTTGTCGGTGCCGTCCAGCATCAACATGATGCGGTCGATGTCGCGCTGCTCGGCCGCATCTAGTCCCGTAAGGGCGTCGGCAATCTCACCGTTGACGCCGGAGACGGCGCCGAGCACGCCCTTGCCCAGGTAGCGGTCCTTGTCACCGTCGCGTAGCTCCACCGCTTCGAAGGCACCCGTGGATGCTCCGGAAGGCACCGCAGCCCGGCCGGTGGCGCCCGAGTCCAGCTCCACCTCCACCTCAACCGTGGGGTTTCCGCGAGAGTCCAGTATCTCGCGGCCGAGTATTCCTTCGATGATGCTCACGGCGCAGATTCTAGGAGCCGGGTGGCCCCGTGGCGCGACCAGCCTCAGAGCTGTTCGCGGATGGCCTGGGCGTACGCCAGCTGCCCGGCCGGGCGCAGATGTGTGCCGTCCGCGGTGAACCAGTCCGGATGCTCACTGGCGAGGGTGTACCAGTCGACGAGGACCACGTTGTCGTGACGCTCCGCAGCCGCAGCCGTGCGTTCGTTGGAGATCGCCTCCCACGGCCGCTCGACCTTGGCGTTGACGAGAATCACCTTGCGGTCCCCGAGCTGCTGGATCATCCACTCGATCTTGTCCTCCTGGGCCACGCCGTTGTTGCCGATCTGGACCACGGCGGTGCCCGGCATGTTGCCGGAGGTGGAAAACCACGCAGCCGCATTCGCCAGATCCTCGAACTGCCGAGACACCTCGGCATCGACGCGGATTCCCGGCATCACCTGCCTCAGGGCCCCCGATGCGCCGAGCATCACGGAGTCGCCGACGGCGATCGCGTCGGTGGGTGTTGTGTTGGGGGCGACCGGCAACGTCGTGGTGGCGATGGTGGGTGGTGCCGTCTCCCCCGGTGCCAGTGGCACGGTGGTGGTCGTCGAGGTTGTTTCCGGCACAGTTGTGTCGAGTCCGATGGCGCCCGCCGCCTCGAGTTCCAGACGCTGGCGATCCGGGCTCGTGGCAGCACTCAGCAGTCCCAGCCCGACCAGGAGCACGATGACCGCGATCCCGCCGATCACGAAGAACCAGCGTTGCTGGATCTTCGCACGCGACCTGGCATCGGCACCACGCCAGCGTTCCAGCGCCGCGCCGAGGGAGCCGTTGCGGATGGGGGTCTCGATGAACCGGAACGACAACTCCGCGGCGATGAGGGTGAGACCGATTCGCAGGCAGAACAGTGGCCATCCGGTGAGTGGCACGTCGAGTTCGGGCCGAGTGAAGACGAATATCGGCCAGTGCCACAGGTAGATCGAGTACGAGCGCACACCTATCCACACCAGCGGGGCCAACGCCAGCAGCTTCGGCAGTCGCGAAGACGGGTGCACCAGAACTGCGATCAACACGATGCACACGATGTCGAGCATCAGGAATCCGCCTCGGTAGATGAACGGGTCGAACTCGTTCACCCGCGCAAAGAACCATGCGATCACCAACAGTGCGGCCACTCCGATCGCATCGAGGGCCGGGCCGGCGGCCCTTGATGGTTTGCCCTTGGAGCGCCAAGGTGCCCACACGAGTGCGAGAACCGCGCCAAGTAGCAGGCCAGAAAGCCGGGTATCGGTGCCGTAGTAGACCCGCGACGGATCCTCGTACGGCACATAGAGCACCGCCATCCACACAGCCGACGCGATCGCCAACGCGATCAGCACGTTGCGGGTCGTGTTGCGGCCGGCTCGTGAGATCAGCCACACGAAGAACACGGGAAACACGATGTAGAACTGCTCTTCAACCGCGAGCGACCAGAGGTGCCGCAACACCGGCGGCCGGCCTGCCTGGGCGAAGTAGGACTCGTTCAGGACGATCTGCCACCAGTTGCTCACGTAGAACAACGCCGCCAGCACGTCGCCGCCCAGTCGACCCGCTGCGTCCTTGTAGAACAGCAGGGTCACCGCCGGAACCACCAGCAGCAGGACATAGAGCGCCGGCAGCAGGCGCCGTCCGCGCCGGGTCCAGAAACCGCGCAGCGATACCGCACCTTCGTGGTGTCGTTCCTCTATCAGCAGCGCCGTGATGAGGAATCCCGAAACCACGAAGAACACCTCGACACCCAGGAATCCGCCTGGAATCCACTCGAGGTCCATGTGGTATAGCAATACCGCCGCCACCGAGATGGCTCGCAGGCCATCGAGGGCGGGCGAGTACCCGAGCTTTCCCTGGCTGCGGGCACGCGACTCCCCGGATTTCGCCGTACCCGCAGTCATTGCAACATTGTGGCCAAACCAGCCCACCTACGCCGGCATACCC
>JBPCTP010000449.1:0-5316 GCA_051011615.1 Microthrixaceae bacterium
GAGGAGATGATTCGTTGGACCTCTCCCGTGCGCCAGTTCCTGCGCTACGCGCAGCAGGACACCGAGGTCGCCGGCGTGCCCATCTCCGCGGGCGAACGCGTGCTGCTCTCCTATCCGTCGGCCAACCGCGACGATGCGGTGTTCGAGCGCGCAGGCAAGTTCGACATCACCCGCGAAGACGCCGACAAGCTGATCTCGTTCGGTGTCGGAGCCCACTACTGCCTCGGTTCCCAATTCGCTCGCCGCGGGATCCGCACGATGTTGCCCAAGGTGCTCGACGCAGTCGACTCGATCGAGTTGGCCGACGATCCACAGTACGCGGAGGCCAACTTCGTGGGTGGGGTCAAGCATCTTCCGATCCGCTACACGCTGCGCTGATCGCGCCCGCGCCCCAGACACGTGCCGACCAGCACCATCCGACCATCCGAAGGTGCCGCCAGACGCGCCACGGTGGATGCCGCCGTGTTCGAAGCAGTGGAGCGCCTGCTCAGCGAAGGTGCCGGCTATCCAGAACTGAGCGTCGCCGCCATCGCCACGGAGGCCGGGGTGGCCCGCTCGACGTTCTACGTGCACTTCGCGGACAAGACCGAGCTGTTGGTGCGACTCGCAGGGGAGACCACCGCCGACATCTTCGCTGCGGCATACGAATGGACCGACCGCAGTGCCCATGGAGGCGAGCCCGACACTCACCGCGCGGCGCTGGAGATCACGTGCGGGCGGATCGTGGCCGACTACCGCCGGCACCGCCACGTCCTCGCAGCGGTTCAGGCGGCGACCGGGTACGACCCCGAGATCGCCCGCTTCTGGAACGAGCGCATCGAGGGGTTCGCCGCGCATGCCGCAGACCGCTTGCGTGACGCCCAGGCCCGCGGGCTGGTGAACCCGGACGTCAACCTCCAACAGACCTCGCTGATGGCCGCCTGGGCCATCGAGCGCACCGTGGCCCGGGTTGTTCAGACCAGCGGGCCCGAACACGACGCCGAGCTGGCCGGGACCATCGCTCGCGGCTTGTGGCTCATGACCTTTGGCGACACTGGCTTCGCGGACACTGGCCTCGCGGACACTGGCCTCGCGGACACTGGCTCCGGGGACACTGGCTCCGGGGACACTGGCTTCGCGGACACTGGCTTCGGCAACTCAACCGATCGACCCGGGATGGGTTGAGTCGGCTCGGGTTCTATGGTGCACCCCATGAGCTCAGCCGGAGGCAAAGAAGGCACTCGGGACTCAGTTGGCGCGGGCGCAGTGGAGCGGGCAACCGCAGCGCTCAACCGGGCCGTCTATTACCTCGATCGCGAGCTGGCACCCACCCAGAAGGTCCGTGCTTTCCAGAAAGCCGCTGCGGTGATCGGCGGACTCGACGCCGCAGATCTGGAATCGCAGGTGGCCGACAACACGATCACAGACCTTCCGGGCATCGGTCGCTCCACCGGGTCCGTCATCACCGCTGCGGTGAAGGAACTGCCGTCGTCATACCTGGAAGACCTCGAGGCTCAGTCGGCGTGTCCTCCGACCATCGGCGCCGAACTCCGAGATGCCATCCGCACCGACCTGCACTGCCACACCACGTGGTCCGACGGCGGCGCATCCGTGGCCGACATGGTGGCCAACGCCGTCGAACTCGGCCACGACCACCTGGCGATCACCGACCACTCCCCCAGGCTCACCGTGGCCCACGGACTCTCGGTGGAACGGCTGTCCAAGCAACTCGACGAGATCGACGAGCTCCGCAAGGAAGTCGCGCCGTTCCGGATCCTCACCGGCATGGAGGTCGACATCCTGGTGGATGGCACGATCGACCTGCCGGAGGAGTCACTCGAGCGCCTCGATGTGGTGGTGGCGTCCGTTCACTCCAAGTTGCGCATGGACGAAGCAGAGATGACACGCCGAATGGTTCGCGCCGTCGCGAGTCCCCATGTCGACATCCTCGGTCACTGCACAGGTCGCAAGATCACCGGCACGGGGCGGCCCCCGTCAACCTTCGACGCAGAGATCGTGTTCGCCGCGTGCGCCCAGTTCGACACGGCCGTGGAGATCAACTGCCGACCGGAACGCCGGGACCCACCCGATGAGCTGATCGAACTGGCCAAGGAGTGGAACTGCTACTTCGCCATCGACACCGACGCCCATGCGCCCGGACAGATGGAATGGCAGAACTGGGGCTGCGACAAGGCCACCGAGCACGGCATTGCGCCGGAGCGGATCATCAATACGTGGTCAGCCGACCTTCTGCTCGACTGGGCCGGGTCACATCCGGGCGCCTGAGGGCCCGGCCCCAGAATCCAGATGGCTCCTCACCACTCCATTCCGGACCGATGGGCCTCGATGTGGGCGAGGGCATCGGCGGCGGTAGTCGGCCCGTAGGTGCGAGGCGGACCGAGGGCGGACCGTATGCGCTCGATCTCGCCGGCGTCGACCTCGCACGGTCCGGCCTGTGGTTCGATTCCATACAGCTCCGCCGAGTTCAGTCCGAAGATGCGGGCCTTGATCGCATCGGTGAGGGCCGGATATCCGTACCGTTCCTGAAGTTCCTCTGAGATGGTGAAGGTCCGCATCGCCTGGATCTGGTCCTGGGGCGTGCCGAACCAGATCGCGTCCGTGCCCCAGACCACCCGCTCGTCGCCCACGTGGCGGAGCAGCTTGCCGAGCACGTGGGCAGCCGCAGTCGGGTTGCGCATCAGGAACCACCAGGTACCCCCGAGTTCTGCATAGACGTTCTCGTTGGCGCCCACGCCGGCCTGCGAGAGCGACCGGATCAGCCGGTCCACACCCCGGGGTGCCGGATCCCCCGGGTCATAGGGACCGACGCCTCCGCCATCGGGCTCGAAACCCGAGTGGGAGACGACGAACGCCACATCGGGGTTGCGGGCGGCCGCCGGCCCGATGTCGGAGGGATCTGCGAGCTCGGGCGCCGTGCCGACGATCGAGGCGATTCCCTTGTGTGCACAGATGATGGGCGGGCCGATCTCGCGCACATGGTCGATGAGGCGCTGGCCGATCTGGGGACGGTCAGGGTCGTGGTCATCCAGGTAGAAGTGCGCGTCCACCGGGGTCATCGTGTAGAGCTTCCACGCAGCTATGTCGTAGGAGCGTCGCAGCTCGGTCATCGCATCCAGGCCCGCTTCGACGGGCCCGCGGTGTGGGTAGGCCCCGCCATGGATGAGCACCCGTCCGTCGCAGCCGATCCTGGTGGCGACGTCGCGGGCATAGACCATGTCGTCGGGCCCGAGCCCCGAGGACACCTGCGCGGGCAACGCGGACAGCACCGCCATCGAGGTGTCGGAACGCCCGAAGATCTCCGAGACATAGGCGTCCACCGTGAAACACGCACGCGGGTCGCCGTCGGATGCGCCTTCGGGGCACGCGGCGTGAGGGAAACGGGCCGTCCAATCCCCACCCGGCAACGCGAGGTCCTGATTCACGTAGTGGGTCTGCACGTCCATGATGAACTCGTCCCCGCCCAGGGCGTCGAGGGCCGCGTCGTTGTCCACGGTCGCCTCCTCCGGCACATCGAAGGTGCCGCCCGGCCGCTCACCGCGGGCGGCTGACTCGTCGTCGGTACAGCCAGCGAGAGCGAACAGCGTCGTTGCGGCTCCGGCGCTGGACGCCAGGAACCGACGGCGGGTCACTCCGGTGCGCCTGGCGTTGTGCTCGGCCATGCGGTGGGCGGTGCGAATCGCCTCGGTGAGCACGGGGCCATGCGGTAGCGGGACGAACTCGCCGTTGGAAACGGGCCCGAACTTGATCGGTAGCCCGTCAGCGGGCGATGACCTGTTTGGCACTGGTTGCGATGCTAACGGCGCGCCGGTTTCTCGGCTCGACGGGCGGCGCGATAGCGTTGCATCCCTATGTCGAAGCGCACCCAGAAGAAGAAGGCGAACGCCAGGCGCAAGAAGGCCAACCACGGCCGTAAGCCCAACCTCGGCCGCAACTCCTGACAACTCCGCCTCAACGGCGTGCAGATGCAGGGCAAACAGCTCGACACGGTCGTACTCGGCGACGAGCCCCGGGGATGGGCCGAACTCGGCTTCTCCGTCAGTGATCACCCGCTGGGTGCAGCGCTGCGGCTCGGCAACACCGATCTGGTCCTCACCGATGCCGGTGGTGGCTTCGAGGGATGGTCAATAGCCGGAGTCGACGATTCGATCGCCGGCCTGCCGTTGGCAGCGCCTGATTCGCGCAGCGAACAACCGAGCACGGACCACCCCAACGGGGTCCGTGGCATCGACCACATCGTGTTTCACAGTGGCGACCCCGATGCGACGGTGGCCGAATTCGAGTCGGCGGGCATCGAACGACGCGGAGGCCGTTCCACCGACAGCTACGGAGCGCCGATGCGCCAGGTGTTCTTCTGGCTCGGCGATGTGATCCTGGAGTTGATCGGCCCCGACGAGGGTGAACCCACCACCGATGGACCGCTCAGCTTCTTCGGGCTCGCACTCTGGAGCGGGGACCTCGACGCCAGCGTCACCGGACTGGGTGAGTTGGCCGGCAGGCCCAAGGACGCCGTCCAACCCGGTCGCCGAATCGCCGGCATTCGGGGCGCCAAGGTGGGCGTGAGCACGCCGCTGGCGTTCATGAGCCCGCACGTTTGATTCGGCAGTTGTTCAGCGGCGCGTAACCAGCCCGCACAAAGTCCAACAGTGTGCCGTGGGTCACCGACAGAACAGACATGGAACGCAACCGTCGCCTGGCCCGCCGCTTCGGGGTGGCAGACCATGCTGTCGAGTGGAAACCCGGTTCCGGCATGTCGGTTGGTCGCAGGGTTTGGCTCCGCGACATCTCGGACACCGGTGCGAGGTTGATCGTGTCGCGATGGGGGCAACCGGGCCAGGGCAGATCCACCCAGCTCGAATTTTGCCCCGTCGTGGTTACCGGTCGGTAACATAGGGCCATGAGCGACTACCGCCCTCCCCTCAAGGACCTCAAGTTCGCGCTGCACCATTTCGGTCACATAGCGGAGCTTGCCACCCACGATCGCTACGCACACGCCGATGTCGAGACCGTCGACGCGGTCATCGAGGAACACGGCCGCTTCTTCGAAGAGGTGTGGGCACCGCTTGACCGTGTCGGTGACACCGAGGGTCTCCAGTGGAGCCCGGAAGGCGTGAAGACCCCTGATTCCTACAAGGATGCCTGGGAGAAGTTCGTCGCCGCCGGCTGGCAGGGCTTCAACCTGGATCCCGACTACGGCGGCATGGGTTTCCCGGAGGTCACCTACAGCCTCGGCTCCGAGGTCACTTCTGGCGCCAACGCAGCGTTCGCAATGCTTCCCGGGCTCACCACCGGCGCCTGTGACCTGCTCCAGGAGTGGGG
>JBPCTP010000450.1:0-2619 GCA_051011615.1 Microthrixaceae bacterium
GGCAGGTGCAGTCGGGCAGGTTCGCTTCGACCCGTACGCGATGTTGCCGTTCATGGGCTACAACGTCGGTGACTACATCGGCAACTACCTCAACATCGGTGCCGCAACAGACGAGGACAAGCTGCCCAAGGTCTATTGGGTCAACTGGTTCCGCAAGGACGAAGCAGGCAAGTTCATATGGCCCGGCTTCGGCGAGAACAGCAGGGTGCTCAAGTGGGTGATGGAGCGCCTCGACGGCACAGCAGATGCCACCGAGACTGCCATCGGGTTCGTTCCGACCACCGATTCACTCGACATCGACGGCCTCGACATCACCGAGGCGGAACTCGAAACCATCCTGTCGGTCGATCCGGACGCATGGAAGGACGAGCTCGAGCTCATCGAGGACCACTACGAGTTCATCGGCGAGCGGCTGCCTGACGCGGTCAGGGGCCAACTCGAGGACCTGCGAACCCGTCTGTCGGAGTAGCGATCGCAGATCACGGCCCGCAATCCACTCGGCATCGTGGCCGACCCGGTGTGAACTCCATGGCTGATGTCGGCATCCTGTGCGGATCCCGGCAGACTGAACGTCGATGAACAAGCCAGACCTCACGGTGGTGCTCTCCACCCACAACCGACCGGTTGAGATGCGCCAGGCCCTTGCCGCGATCGTCGGGCAGGACTACGACGGCCCGATCGAGACGATCATCGTGTGGGACAAGACCACACCGGAACACGAGCTGTCCTCGATCGATCCGCATCGCCCCGTGCAGACGATCTCGAATGACCACACGCCCGGACTGCCCGGTGGGCGCAACAGCGGCGTGGCCAAGGCAAGTGCGCCGGTGGTTGCATTCTGCGACGACGACGACATCTGGGACCCGACCAAGGCGCGCAAGCAGCTGGCCCTCCTCGAGCGAACTGGTGCCCCAGCAGTCGGGTGCAGCACCACCATCGTGACGCCGGAGCGCGAGATCGTCCGCCGCGCCACAGCTTCGGCGATCCGCTTCGAAGACCTTCTGCTCGCACGGGTCCCCGAAGCTTGCATGGGTTGTGCAATGGTGCGCCGCGAAGCCTTCGAAGGGCCGATCGGCGGAATGGACGAGCACATCCCCGGCGGGTACGGCGAGGACTACGAGTGGTGGCTGCGAGCCGCGCGCCACGCGCCCATCCCGAACGTGGAGGAAGGCCTGTACCGGGTCCTGTGGACGGGGTCGTCGTTCTTCCGACAGGGCTGGCAGAACATGGACGAGTCGCTTGCGATGCTCATGGAACGATTTCCTGAGTTCAAGACCCAGCCGAAGGGACTGGGGCGCATCCTGGGCCAGCGTGCGTTCGCCAACGCTGCCATGGGAAACCGCGCGGAGGCCCTATCACTCTCGGTGTCAGCACTGCGGTACAAGCCAACCGAAGCGCGGGTCCTGCTCGCCATGGCCGTTGCCGCAGGCATCGAGGCCGAGCGTGTGATGGCACTTGCCAACCGATTCGGCCGCGGGATCTGAGCGAACACCGGTCGCAGCGCAGGCCGCTGGGTAGCGTGTGGCCGGGATGCCTGCTTCAGGAGACCAGCTCGATCCGATCAGGTTCAACGCCTCACCGAGACCGACCGTGGGCGTGGAGGTGGAGACCTGGCTCGTCGACTCTGATTCCGGGGCCCTGACCCAGCAGGCACACCGAGTTCTCTCGGAGCTCACCCCCGCGGGCGCAGAGGCACATCCGAAGCTCAAGCACGAGCTCTTCCTCTCGACGGTCGAGGCGATCACCGGGATCTGCGAC
Organism: Microthrixaceae bacterium; assembly: GCA_051011615.1. Classification (GTDB taxonomy): domain Bacteria; phylum Actinomycetota; class Acidimicrobiia; order Acidimicrobiales; family Microtrichaceae; genus JBPCTP01. The sequence continues at coordinate 1,759 of JBPCTP010000450.1, forward strand.
ACCGTCGCGCAGGCCGGGGACGACCTGCGCGCAACATTCGAGGAGCTGCGGTCGGCAGCTGAACACCACGGAATCGACCTCATGGCGAGTGGCACCCACCCGTTCTCGCGCTGGCAGGAACAACAGGTGTCGCCGAACGAACGCTACGAGGACTTCCTGGCGCGCCTCGGGTGGCCCGTGCAGAGGCTGGCAATCTGTGGGATCCACGTGCACGTCGGCGTGTCCTCGGGCGAGGCGGCCATCGCCATCACCAGAGCACTGGGCGAACAGCTTCCGCTGCTGCTCGCCCTCTCGGCTGCAAGTCCGTTCTGGAATGGCGACGACACAGCCCTGTGCTCCGCCCGTACCAAGGTCTTCGAGGCGTTGCCGACCGCCGGCCTGCCACCGATGCTCGACGACTGGGCTGACTTCGAGTCATTCATGCACGGACTGCTGAGGGCAAAGGTGATCGACTCCATCAGGGAGGTTTGGTGGGACGTTCGTCCGCATCCGGACTTCGGCACCGTGGAGCTTCGGATGTGCGATGCCGTCCCGACCCTGCGCGAGACCCTCGCCATCGCCGCGCTGGCCCAGTGCCTCGTGGTGCACTACGAGCGCCAACTTGCTGCGGGAGAGTCGCTTCCAATGCCGCGCGACTGGGTCAGCTCGGAGAACAAGTGGCTGGCCTGCAGACATGGTGTGCGCGCCGAGCTGTTGGTCGGCGATCAAGGGAACCGTCGCTCGGTGGTGGACCTGATCGCAGAGACGGTGGCAACACTTTCCCCGACAGCGGAGGAGTTGGGCTGCGGGCCAGAACTCGACAGCGCCCTGGCGCTCGCTCGCGCCGGAACCTCCGCCGATCGCCAGCGTGCGGTGCTCGAC
>JBPCTP010000451.1:0-7185 GCA_051011615.1 Microthrixaceae bacterium
GTCCGCCCGTGCGAGTTCGGCCTGCGCGAGGGTCGAACCGTTCATGAGCAACAACAGAACCACTACTGCCCCCAGGGCGACCACCCCTGCCAGGGCGGTCGACACCCGCTCCTGACCCGAGGAGACCGCCTCGAGGGGAGCAGTGCCGAGGAGCACGAAGGTGAACCCGCCGGCGAGAAGGATCGCAACCGCGTTGGTGAGGAAGAGGAGGAACGCACCGTTTCCCTGCGCCCAGGCGCCCTGTCCCCAGCAAAGTCCGACCACTGCGAGTGGAGGTACCAGCGCGATCGCAACCGCGACTCCCGGCAGTGAGTCGGAGACGTCCCGGCGACCGAGCGCGTACGCTCCGGCGGCACCCGCCGCGACCGCGATGGCCAGGTCCACCGAAGTGGGGGTGATCCGGGAAAGCACCTCGGCATTGCTGGTCACATCCACTGTGCGGGGTGCGACTGCTCCGACGATGGCCCCCGTCGCAATGGCTATGCCCACTCCGGTGAGTGCGATGCCCACCCCCCGGCGAAGCCGTCGCGGCCATCCCATGGGGAGAGCGAACGCAATGCTCATCAGGGGAACCATGAGGGGAGCGATGAGCATCGCTCCGATGACCACCGCTGTCGACTCGACCAGCACGCCGATGCTGGCGATGATCGAGGCGAAGGCCATCAGCGTGACGAAGCGGGCGAAACGCACACGGGCCTGCAGGCCCTCGAAGAAGACCTTCTCCTGGAGGGTCTGACGGTCCTCGGCATCTTCGGGGCGATCCGCGATCCATGCCAACAGCGCCGCCTGTGCGCGCCGCGCAGGATTCGACGGATCTTCTGCCTGCTCCGGTGGCGGGGCTGCCTTCGCGTCGGTGAACACCGAGATCAGCCCGGCAGCGGCCAGGACCCCCGCGGTGATGGACGTGGCCGCTGCCAGGAGGGTCTCCGGGTAAGCCAGGAGCAGCGCTCCGCCGATTGCCAGCGAGACCGCCTTCACCGCCGACCAGATCGACACGCTGCGGACCCTCACCATCGAGATGGGCTCCCGCAGTGCGGCCAGCACCAACATCAGGCCCGCGAGCTGGGTCGCTGAACGCAGTGAGTCCGTGGGTGCGGTGACGAGCGCGACCGACCCACCGGCAGAGAGCCCCACCGATACGATGCGCGCGAAGCCGGGCGGGACCTTCTTGCGCAACAGCTCCCAGACGGTGGCCACCGCGTAGATGCCGAGGCCGATGCCGACGAGGACCGCCGCCACCCGGTCGGTACGGTTGGGCCACAGGAGGATGACCAACGCGACGAGGACCATGGCGAGGCCCCGCATCGCCCTTGCTTCAACCAGGGTTCCCGGTGAGAGCCCGATGAGGTGATCACCGGGTGCGAGGTCGGCATCCGCCGCGGCTGCCGTAGCCGCTTCACCGCTGCGATTCGTTCCCCCCGACGTCCCAGGGTCGTTCGACAAGCCCTCTCGTTCAGGGTGTTCGGGGACGGTCATGAGTCGAAGAACCTCACCGAGCGCTCGGATCCGTAGAGCAACCAGATGACTGCGATCGGGTAGAGCAGCGCGACGATTGCTGCCACGCGGATGTCACGGACCGCCACCAGGCCGTAGGTCGCCGCAGCGATCTGGAAGGTCGCCGTCACCGCGTAGATCGCCCGGGCGAGCTTGTTGCCCACGGCCAGCAGGATCGCCAGGACAAGGTTCACCGCGCCGACCAGACCGACCCCCACAGCGGTGGCGAGCAACCCCGAGTCGCTGATGTCGGGTTCGTTTTCTGCCAACAGGTCGACCAGGTCCGGGTGCGTACGGGCATAGAACAGCACTGCGGCGACCGCCAGCGCGCCCACCGCCTGCAACAACCCGAGGACGACAATCACCCAGACCTCGAGGGGTCGCTTCACACCGTCGCCCGGTCCGGGATCCGGGGAGTCGGGCTCGGCGGGGTGTTCACCGGCGCCGGCCGGGATGACTTGGCTCATCGCGGAGCCAGCTTAGGTAACGGTGGGGGCCTCGGTGCTCTGGTCAGGCGTTGCTCGTCAGGTCGAGTGTCACGACGAAGGCCAGGAACGAGGCGACACCGAGGACGGCCACTGCCACATCTGCCGCGCGCATGAACGGGCGTGCTGAGCCTGTGCGCTCCCGGAGTGCACTGGCGACACGGATCACCAATGCCACGACGATCCCCGCGACGGGCGAAACAACGGGGACGCCAGCTCTTCGACGGTGTCCAGCTCGGCAGCTCCGAGGTCATCCAGCCTGCGGGTTGTCGCCAGGATGGCCAGTCCGATCCAGAGAGCTGGATGTAAGGCCGGCCGAAGGACCCTGGTTCACAGAAGCGCCACAGAATCGAATCTGCGGCGAGTAGCCATCGGTCATCCCAGGGTGCTGCGGCTCCTCCGGGCTGGGATATGGTGAGTTCGGCCATCGAGCAGGACAAAATGCGTGCCCAGGCGTACACCTCTACCCGAGGAAGCCGGTTGACACCCTCCTCGGTGGTGGTCTCAATGGCAGGATCCACCGGACAGAACCCGAGTCGCTATACGGACCGGTTCGGTGTCCTTCTGGTTCTGACGGTGGCGACGATCGTGCTGCTGGCCCTCGTGGAGCTGCCGCGTTCGGTGGACGACTTCTCAGCTGTGATGTCGTTCCTGGTGATCAACTCCCTCGTGGGGGCCACCTTCCTTCTCTCGTTGCGAGCCGGCGGCGTCAGCCGGCGCTGGCTGAGGGTGTCGACCGGCCTCGTCGTCGGCGGACTGGTGGCCACCACGGCGATCTACGTGCTGATGCTCACGCTCGACGAGGTCGGCACCGTCGGACTCCGTACACCGTCTCTGCTGTTCGATGTACTGGCCCTGATGGCACCAATAGCCGTCTGCCGCCGCTTGGTGCAGCACCCGCGCGTCTCCGTGAACACGATGTTGGGGGCCATCTCGGCCTACCTGCTGATAGCCCTGGGTTTCGCCCTCGCCTTCCTGACCGTGGATGACCGGCTCACCGAGCCGTTCTTCGGATCTCCCGAGCCGAGCACATCGTTCATGTACTTCAGCCTGACGACCATCACCACAGTCGGCCTCGGTGACCTCTCACCTGAATCACCTCTCGCCAGGCTGCTGACAGGCGCCGAGGCGATCATCGGACAGGTGTACCTGGTGACCTTCGTGGCGATGATCGTCGCCCTGTACGTGAAGAACCGGTCAGTCGATCCGTGAGGGGCTGGTCAACCTGACGCCGGTGCCGGGGCTCGAGTTCCACAGCGCTGTGTTCAGGTGGGACCGGCAGACTCCGCGGCACCGGAGTACGACTCCGAGAAGAGGTGCCTACGGGACACGATGATCGCGATCACGAGAATCACGTAGACGACCGTGCGCACAGTGGTCAGCGACTGGGTCTCGCCGGAGAACAGGGTGAAGTCCCACAGACCGTGCGCCGCCATGGCAGCCAGGATCGTACCGGTGGCACGCCTGATGACGTAGAAGACAGTGCCGCCGAGGAAGGCGAGGAGCGTGTTGGCAATCGCCGCCCCAACCGGGGCTCCGATGACGACACTGGGGTCGACGAACGGGCTCAGTTGACCAGGGCCGGGTCGTCGAGATGCCGCGGCATCATCGGCCCGGGACGCTCGGCGCCCATGCCTTTCATCCGGTTGTGCTCATCGACGAAGACGACCTTCGGCTCGTGACCAGCCAGTTCGTGCTCCTCGAGTTCACCGAAGCTCGCCAGGATGACGACATCGCCCGGATCCACCAAATGGGCTGCCGCACCGTTCACACACACGACGCCTGAGCCCCTCGGACCTTCGAGAGCGTAGGTGGCAAGGCGGTTGCCGTTGGTCACGTTCCAGATCTGAACTTCCTCGTGCGGCAGGATTCCCGCCGCATCAAGCAGTTCACAGTCGATCGTTATCGACCCTTCGTAGTCGAGGTCGGCCTGTGTGACCGTCGCACGGTGGATCTTTCCCAAGAACATCCGTCGCCGCATGGTGAGGCTCCTTGAATCGGTCGCGCCCCGGCGGGTACGCGCTTCGCCCACCAAGTTAGCAATCCTGGCCGGCGCCACCCAATGGGTGACACCACCCGGCAAACAGATGCACACGTCCATGGGAAGGCACCACCATCGGAAGCCACGGCCATCCGGGATGTGGCCGCTCCCTACCAGCGCACGTGCTCACAAGCCGAGCGAGTGTGCGAGCCGGCGCGCCTCGTCAACGGAATCGAGCATGGCCTCGAACACCACAGCCCTGCGGCGGAACACCTCGAGGTGAACGAGTCCCTGCTGCCCCCCATAGCCGGTGGGTCCCGACCACGAGGCGTTCGCGGCCATGAGAGCGGGCAGCCAGGCGAACTTCGCTGGGGCCAGACAGATTCCGAGGCGCACGGCGTCGAGCGGACCGTCCCATCCCGCTTGGGCGAGTCCATCCAGATAGGCCGCGGTGACCGTGCGGTTCAGGGATCCATAGGAGTCAGCGTCCCCGTAGTGGTCCAACAGACCGTCCGGTACAAGGTTTCCTGCGTCGGCGCCGAGATGAGCCACGCCGCAGAAGGACCAGTCGAACAGCACCGGCGACCGGCCCTCGGCCACGATCGCATTGTTGGCCCAGCAGTCCAGATGGGCGGGAGCGGCCGGAAGCAGGGCGGCGACGGTGCGCCAACGAGGCAGCTCTTCGTACAGCGCACCGAAGCCTGCCCGGATTCGTTCGAATCGGCTTCCGAACCCCTGGACAACCAGAGGGTGGCTCCACGCCGCGTCGTCCGCATACCCCGCCGCGCCCGGAGGACGGCTTTCGGCGTAGTCCCACATCCAGTCGCGGCTCCACCATGCGGGGAACGCTGCAGGATCCGTTCCGTTGAACGAGCCGGCCCGGGCCCCCTGCCAGCAGCCCAAACCCGTCGCAATGGCAGCCAGATCCAATTCGGTGAGTTCGGGACCGCTCCGCCCGTCAACGTGTTCCAGGAACAAGACCTCCACACCCTTCGCCGGCGTGACCTGCGCGAGCAGTTCAGGCGCCCGCAACCCATCCGCGGTGCCAGCGGGACCACTCACGATCGTCGTGGTGCCGTCACTGCCCGTCGGCAGCCTTCCTGACAAGTACGCGTGGACCTCCCGGCGCCAGTAGTTCCAGTGTCGTGGTGAATCACCCGCTGCCCAGTGTGCGACCGGTGTCGGCCCATCGGCCACAAGCACCTTGCGCACCACGTCGGTTCCGTCATTGAGCGCCAATCGCTCCACCAGTGCAGTTACGGCGTTGTTGGCGTTGAACACCAGAGGCTTGACCTCACGAACAGCCGCAAGCCCGGCTGCCTTCAACTGGGCATCGCGGGCTTCACCGCCGAGCTCGTCCATCCCGTCAGGCACCGGCTGATGGTATTCCCGCAGCAGCCGCGGGGTGCAGTGCACAGGTTCAGAACTGAGGGTCAGGCCTGAGGCGCAGACCTGGGGTGCAGGCCCGGGGTGCAGTGCTCAGGAGCCTGTTCAGGTGCCGTACACCGGAGTGGGTTCGGTGGCCTCGGCGATCAGTTCCGACACGACCTCGCTGAGCTCAGCGGGATCCCATCGGTCTCCCTTGTCGCGGCGGGGACCGTGGTTGTATCCCTCGGCGAGGCCGACGATTCCGCCCTCGGCCTCGAACACCCGACCGCTCACATCCGCCGACTCCGGTGAAGCCAACCAGACGACGAGAGGCGAGACGTTGGCGGGATCCATCGCATCGAAGGCACCTTCGTCGACATCCGCCATCATGTCCGAGAATGCTTCCTCGGTCATCCGTGTCCTCGCTGCGGGCGCGAGAGCGTTGGCCGTGACGCCGATGCGCCCCAGCTCTGCTGCCTGCACGAGGGTCATCGACGCAATCGCACCCTTGGCAGCGCTGTAGGCGGCCTGTGCGATCGAACCCATCAGCCCCGCGCCCGAAGAGGTGTTGATGATGCGGGCGTCATTGGTTTCGCCGGCCTTTGAACGCGACCGCCAGTGGCTCGCCGCATGACGCGAAGGCGCGGCGTGGCCGAGAACGTGCACCCGCAGTACGGCCTCCCACTCGTCCTGTTCGGAGTTGACGAACATGCGGTCCCGCACGATGCCTGCGTTGTTGACCACGGCATCGAGTCCACCGAAGGAATCGATCGCCAGCTGCACCATCTCACCGGCTGCATCCCAGTCCGCGACATCGTGTTGGGAAGCCACAGCACTGCCCCCGGCGGCTGCGATCTCGTCGACCACCTGCTGTGCCGGTGTGTCGGATGGATCCGACCCGTCCTGGGCCACACCCAGATCGTTGACCACGACTGAGGCGCCGGCCTCTGCCAATGCCAGCGCGTGCGCGCGGCCGAGCCCACGGCCTGCACCGGTGACGATCACTGAACGGTTGTCACAAATACCCATGTCCAGAATCTGACACCTCGTCAGATATGGGGCAAAACGGGTACGATCCCGCGATGACCTCGTCCTCGCCTCCACCCATGCGATACGGCGTCACGATGTTCGCCACGGACCGGTCGATGGATCCCGTCGCCCTGGCAGTCGCGGCAGAGGAACGCGGCTTCGACTCGCTGTGGATCCCCGAGCACACGCACATCCCCACCTCACGCCGGACCCCCGCACCCACCGGTGAGGACGAGCTGCCCGAGATGTACAAGCGGTCCCTCGACCCTCTTGTTGCACTGGCCGCCGCAGCAGCTGCCACCGATCGGATCCGTCTCGGCACAGGCGTGATGCTGCCGGCCCAGCGCGAGCCGCTCGTGACAGCCAAGGCGGTTGCCACGCTTCAGAACATCGCGGAGGGTCGTTTCGAGTTGGGAGTCGGCTTCGGTTGGAACGAGGACGAGATGGAACACCACGGCGTCGCGTACAAGGGTCGCCGCGCCGTCGCCAGGGAGAACGTCCTGGCCATGCAGTTGTTGTGGCGCGAGGAAGTCGCCGAGTTCCGTGGCGAGCACGTGGATTTCGGGCCGTCGTGGTCGTGGCCCAAGCCGGACGTTTCCGTTCCGGTGCTCATCGGTGGTGGGGCCGGCCCGAAGATGTTCAATCATCTCTGTGAGTACGCCGACGGTTGGATACCGATCGGTGGCGCGGGACTCGCAGAGGCCATCCCCCGATACAAGGCGGCGCTCGAGGAGTGCGGCAGGGACCCCGAAGCCGCCCGAATCGTGCCGTTCGGATCACACCCGTCGCATGACAAGCTGGATCACTTCGCATCCATCGGTGTCACCG
>JBPCTP010000452.1:0-2532 GCA_051011615.1 Microthrixaceae bacterium
CTCAAGGCCCGGGCGGTGCCGATCAACATCAACTACCGATATGTCGAAGCGGAGCTCGCCTACCTGATCGACAACTCCGACTGTGTGGCCTGCGTGTTCGACGAGGAGTATGCGCCCCGGCTCGCCGCCGTGGCGGACGAGTCGCCCAGGCTGAAGTCATTCGTGCACATCGAGGACCCCGAGGGCCCGAGCCCCGAGTCAAGCGCCGCGCTGGAGTCGCTCGGCTCGGTGGCCTTCGAGACGGCCTGTGCGGACAGCCCGCCTGAGAGGGGCTTCCCCGAACGCTCGGGCGACGATCACTACATCATCTACACCGGCGGCACGACCGGCATGCCAAAGGGTGTTATGTGGCGCAGCGAGGACATCTTCTTCGCATTGGGCCAGGGCATCGACGCCCTCACCAACGAGAAGGTCGCTTCGGAGTACACCCGGGCAGAGCAGACCGCCGCAAGCGAGAGCGGACTTGTGTTCTGTGTCATCCCGCCACTGATGCACGGTGCCGCCCAGATCGCGACCCTCAGCCAGTGGTTCATCGGCTCAACGATCGTGTTGTTGCGCAAGTTCGACGCCGAGACCGTATGGCAGTCGGTGAACGACGACGGGCTGAACTCGATGATCATCACCGGCGACGCCATCGCCCGTCCGATGATCGAGACGCTCGAGGCCAACCCCGGCCGCTGGAACACCGACAGCCTCGTGTCGTTGTCCAGCTCTGCGGCGTTGTTCAGTCAGTCGGTCAAGGACCGGTTCCTCGAGTACTTCCCGAACCTCATCATCACCGACTCGATCGGATCCACCGAGGGTGGCTTCAACGGGATCACCTATGCGGCAAAGGGCGCCAAGGTCGAGGGCGGTGGTCCGACCGTTGCACCGGGACGCGACGTTGTGATCCTCGACGACGACCTGAACCTGATCGAGAAGGGCGACGACCGCATCGGGCGGCTGGGTCGCTGCGGCAACATCCCGCTCGGCTACTACAACGACGAGAAGAAGACCGCGGAGACCTTCATCACTGCCTCCGATGGCGTGCGCTATTCGATCGCCGGCGACATGGCCCGCTGGAACGGCGACAACATCGTGATGCTCGGCCGCGGCACAATGTCGATCAACTCGGGCGGCGAGAAGATATTCCCCGAGGAGGTCGAGCAGGCAGTGAAGTCACACCCGGCTGTGTTCGACTGCCTGGTGGTGGGCGTACCCGACGACCGCTGGGGACAGCGGGTCGCCGCCGTCATCCAGTGGCGGGAGGGCGAGACGGCCGACCTTGATTCGGTCAGCGAGCATGCCCGCACCCACGTGGCCGGATACAAGGCGCCACGTGAACTGCACTCGGTGGATGAGATCCGCCGCTCCCCCTCCGGCAAGCCCGACTACCCCTGGGCCAAGGAACTGGCCGCCGCCGGCGAGCACAAGGTCCCCGACTGATCGCTCACCCGCCGGCCGACTCGAGTTCTTCCTGGGCCGCCAGCCAGTCGGCCATGAGGGTCTCGGCCCTGGCCTTCGCTGCATCGTGCTCGTCCGCGAGCGCCCGCACCTTCTGGTGGTCGTCGTAGATCTCCGGATCTGCAAGCTCGGCTCCGAGCCGCTCCGCCTCGGCTTCGGCCTTGGCAACCTGGCGCTCCAGGCGTTGCGCCTTCTTTCGCACGTCGCGGGTCTCCGCCGCTGAACGCTGACGAACTGCGGCCTCACGTTTGCGCACCTCGGAGCGGTTCTCCCGCTTCTGGCCACCGGCGTTGTCATCTCCAGAATCGCGCATGCTCGCACCTCCACCCTTGGCCTTGGCATTTCGCGAAGCTCCACCCGCGGGCTTTCCGGTTGACGGGGTGGCGGGGGCCGCAGCGCTGGTTGTGCCAGATGGCGCCAGCAGTTCTTCCTCGACATCGTCGTACATCACGGCCCGGCCGTCCTTGACCACCACCAGCCCATCGGCGACCTCGCGGATCAGGTACCGGTCGTGGGTGACCAACAGCACGGTGCCCGGGTATGCGATGAGCGCGTCCTCGAGCACGTCACAACTCGGCAGGTCGAGATGGTTGGTCGGCTCATCGAGCACCAGCAGGTTGACCGGATCGACCATCATCCGAGCCAGCGCCAGACGTGTGCGCTCACCGCCGGAGAGATCCCCCACCTTGCGCTCGACCGCTTCGCCACGGAAACCGAAACCGCCGAGCACCGTTCGCAGGTTGCGACCATGCTGCTCACCCACCTGCGCCCGCAGCTCCTCGATCACCGTGCGATCGAAGCGGAGTGTGTCCACCTGGTGCTGGGTGAAGTGTGCGACGTCGACGTTCGCTCCGAGCCCGGCCGAGCCAGAGTCCGGTTTCAACTCACCGAGGATCATCCGCAACAACGTCGTCTTGCCCGCACCGTTGGGACCGATGAGGGCGAGTTTGCGACCACGTTCCACCACGAGGTCCACGTCGCTGAGCACCGGCGTGCCGTCGAAGCCGACAGTGGCGTCGTCCACCTCGATGACCACCCTCGAGGAGCGCTGAGGCTTGGGGAATCCGAAGTTCGCTGCCTGCTCAGCAC
>JBPCTP010000453.1:0-4566 GCA_051011615.1 Microthrixaceae bacterium
TGACTACTGCCGTCTTCGCCCCAGCTGTTGGACGTCACGCCTCCGGGGCATCGTCGGCATCGGCTTGCTCGGAGTCATCCTCGCCCCAGTCCGCAAGCAGCTGCACCAGGGTCAGCACGCCGAAACCCGTGCCGCCCTTCGGGTAGATGCCGTGCGCCTCGTTGCCCATGCCGGGCCCGGCGATGTCCATGTGTGCCCAGGGGATGCCGTCGCCAACGAATTTCGACAGGAACAACCCTGCGGTCAGGGTGCCGCCGAAGCGCGTACCGATGTTCTTCACGTCCGCGATGTCCGATTCGAGCTGCTTGGCATAGTCATCCGGCAGGGGAAGTGGCCACACCCGCTCCCCCGCGTCCTGCGCGGCCAGCTCGATGCGATCACGCAGCTCGTCGTCGTTCGACATCAGCCCGGCGATCCTGTCGCCGAGCGCAACCATGCATGCTCCGGTGAGCGTTGCGAGGTCGATGATCGCCTCGGGCTCGGACTCGGAGGCCAGCACCAGGGCTTCGCCGAGGACGAGTCGACCTTCGGCGTCAGTGTTCAGCACCTCGACGGTGGTGCCGTTGCGTGCCGTGTAGACGTCGCCGGGGCGCTGCGCGTCGGGGCCGGTCATGTTGTCGGTCATCGGCGTGTACGAAACGACACGCACCGGCGCCTGCACAGCCGGCAGCGCACACATGGCACCGATCACCGCTGCGGCGCCTCCCATGTCCATCTTCATGCCGATCATGCCGTCCGGCGGCTTGAGGCTCAGTCCGCCGGAGTCGAAGGTGATTCCCTTGCCGACCAACGCAACCGTCGGCAGATCCTCGCCGGCCGATTCGTCGTCTTCGTCGCGCCCGGGGGTGTAAGTCAGCTTCACGAGCCGAGCAGGGTGCAGAGATCCCTTGTTGACCGCGATGATCCCGCCGAGGTTCTCATCGGCAATGGCCGCCTCGTCCATAACCTCAACCTCGAGCCCGGCGGCCTCTGCCTTCTCGGCCGCCTCCCGGGCGAACCGCTCGGGCGTCAGCTCCCCACCGGGCAGGTTGACCATGTCGCGGGCAAAGCACACCGCATCCGCCACCGCAGCTGCTTCAGCGACCGCGGAGCGGATCGAACGAAGGTCACCATCGGCTGCGATGGTCAGCGTGTTCAGCAACGGCCTCGCATCGCCATCGGACTTGAGCTCGGAGAACGAATAGTTGGCAAGGATCGCAGCCTGTGCGAAAGCTGCCGCCGCCCGTTCTTCGGTCAGGCCTTCCTCTGCGTCGGCGTCGATGGCGGCGAGCTCCGTCAGGTCCACACCGGCGCGCCGGTGTTTCGACACGCTGCGGACAAAGGCGGCGCCTGCTTTGCGCAGCACGTCTACGCCGACATCGGCTGACCTGCCGAGACCGAGCACAACGGTCGTCCCCTCGCCGTCGTTGAGTGTCATTGCGGTGCCGGGTTCGGCCTTGAAGCCTGCCCGTTCCGCAGCTGCCTTCTTGACACCCGGGATCTTGGTCAGCCGGTTGGCGTAGGCGAACTCGGCGACGGCCGTTGCGCCGGATGGCACCGAGGCCGAAACCTTCACTGAAAGCGGATCTGTCATGGCTGGACCTCTTGTCGTGGGTTGTGAGCTGGGCGGTTGAGAGCTGGGCGGTCGTACGGGTTTCGGTCGTGACGGGTCAGCGGGCGTCCCTGGTTGCCACCCAGCCGTCCTCCACCCAACGGGCCAGTACGAAGAGCAGGTCAGAGAGACGGTTCAGGTACCGCACGGCATGGCTGCCCTCGACAGCAACCGCTATCGCAGAGCGTTCGGCGCGGCGTGTGACGGTGCGCGCGAAGTCCAGGAACGCGGAGGCGGGCTCCTGGCCGGGCACCACGAACTCCTTGGGCGGCACATAGCGGGACTGGTAATCGTCGATCAGTGGCTCGAGTCGGTCGACCATCGCCGCCGTCACGAGTGTCTTTTCGTCCTCGAGCTTGTGGCGGTTCTCCTCGGCTGTCGCGAGTTCGGCCATGAGCACCCACAGGTCGGCCTCGATACCCACCAGCACACCGTCGAGCTCGGTGTTGTCCCGAGCGTGTGCACGTGCCACCCCGATGGCGGCCTGGGCCTCGTCGACATCGCCGTAGGCGACGGGAGCAGGATGGTCCTTCCGAACGCGCCCACCGAAGAGCAATCCTGTGGTGCCGTCATCGCCTGTGCGTGTGTAGATGTTCATCGGTGGGGCGAATCCTAATGCCGACGCCAGCAATCGGAGTGGGGCCCCGGAGCGGCGCGGTTGTACCTTTTGGGGATCATGTCTGAGAATTCTTCTTCTGCCGCGCCCTCCTACATGGACCTGGTGGCGCGCAAAGTCGTCATCTTCGATGGCGCAACAGGCACCTGGCTCCAGGAACAGGACCTCACCGAGGACGACTACGGCGGCGCCGAGTTCGACGGCTGCACCGACATCCTCGTCGACACCCGCCCCGAACTGATCGCCCAGATGCACTCGGAGTACTTCGAGGCCGGTGCTGACGTGGTGGAGACCGACTCGTTCGGCACATTCGCGGTGCCCCTCGGCGAATACGGCATCGCCGATCGCTCGCGGGAGCTGTCCAGGAAGGCCGCAGAGGTCGCCCGGCGAGTGGCGGACGAGTACTCGACCCCCGAGCGTCCCCGCTTCGTGGCAGGTTCGATGGGTCCCGGCACGAAGTTCGCCTCGTTGGGGCAGATCCGATTCGAGGAACTGCGCGACATGTACGCCGATCAGGCCGGTGGGCTGCTCGAGGGCGGCGTGGACCTGTTCATCATCGAGACCCAGTTCGACCTGCTGGGCCTCAAGGCCGCCATAGGCGGTTGCCGGATCGCGATGGCCGAACAGGGTCGGGAAGTCCCGATCCAGACTCAGGTGACCATCGAGCTCACCGGCCAGATGCTGCCGGGCACCGAAATCGGCGCAGCGCTGGTCGCCCTTGACGCCCTGGATCCCGACGTGATCGGAATCAACTGCGCAACCGGCCCAGAGGAGATGAGCGAGCACCTCCGGCACCTCTCCCAGCACAGCCGGGTGCCGATTTCGTGCCTCCCCAATGCCGGGCTGCCATCGGTGGTCGACGGCAAGATGCACTACGACCTCTCGGCTCAGGACTTCGTGGCGCACCACGTGCGCTTCGTGGAGAACTACGGCGTGGGCATCGTGGGCGGGTGCTGCGGCACCACCCCCGAGTACATCCGCCAGCTCGCGGAGGCCGTCGGCGACCGCGAACCAGCGGCACGCGAGCCCGACTTCGAACACGGCGCCACGTCCATCTACTCGCCGGTCACCTTTCCGACCGGTGGCCGCGAGGGTGCTGCCACCGAGCTTCTGATCATCGGTGAGCGCACCAACACCAACGGTTCGAAGGCGTTCCGCGAGGCCATGATCGACGGCGACTGGGACACGTGTGTACAGATGGCACGCGACCAGGTCAAGGAGGGTGCGCACATCCTCGATGTCTGTGTCGACTACGTGGGCCGTGACGGCGCCGTTGACATGGACGAGATCGCCAGCCGTTTCGCGACGCAGTCCACCGTGCCACTCGTGCTCGACTCAACAGAGCCCGAGGTCAGGGAAGCCGGCCTGCGCTGGCTGGGCGGCCGAGGCACCCTCAATTCGGCCAACCTGGAGGACGGCGAGGCCGAGGGTTCACGCCTCGATCGGGTCTTCAAGCTCGCCAAGACCTACGGGGCGGCCGTCATCTGCCTGCTGATCGACGAGGAGGGCCAGGCCCGCGACGTCGAATGGAAGATGAGGGTTGCGCGCCGCATCTTCGAGCTCGCCACCGAGCGCTACGGGTTGGAGCCAGAGGACCTGATCTTCGACGCACTCACATTCCCGTTGAGCACCGGCGACGACGACCTGCGCGGCGACGCCATGGCCACGATCGAGGCGATACGACGCATCCGCGACGAAATGCCGGGCGTGCACACCACCCTGGGCGTCTCGAACGTGAGCTTCGGGCTCAAGCCCGCAGCACGTCACGTGCTCAACAGCGTGTTCCTGCACGAGTGCACCCAGGTGGGCCTCGACTCCGCCATCGTTCATGCAGCGAAGATCCTGCCGCTCAACCGCATTCCTGATGAGCAGAAGGACGTGTGCCTGGACCTCATCTACGACCGCCGCGGCACCGAAGGCGCCCTTTCCGATGGAGACGCCGACTACGACCCACTCGCCAAGCTGCTGGCGCTGTTCGAGGACGTCAAGGTCGATGCAGGCCCCGTCGAGGACCGAACCGACTGGCCGGTGGACAGGCGGCTCAGCCAGCGCATCATCGATGGAGACCGAAACGGCCTCACCGACGACCTCGACGAGGCACTCGCCGACGGGATGGCTCCGCTGCACATCATCAACGAGGTGCTGCTGTCGGGCATGAAGGTGGTCGGCGAGCTGTTCGGGGCCGGCGAGATGCAGCTGCCGTTCGTGTTGCAGTCGGCCGAGACCATGAAGACCGCCGTCGCACACCTCGAGCCTCTCATGGAGGTGGAGGACGACTCCGGCGGCAAGGGCCGGATCGTGCTCGCCACCGTGAAGGGCGACGTGCACGACATCGGCAAGAACCTGGTCGACATCATTC
>JBPCTP010000454.1:0-5210 GCA_051011615.1 Microthrixaceae bacterium
GCACTGACCCCGTGGCCGCAGGCGACGCCTCGGCATCCTCCCTGCGGGGCCAACTGTCGAGCGGCGGGAGTTCACCATCGCGGATGATGAACGGAGGCTCGATCTCCCAGAGGTCTTCATACTCAGAAGCCCTTTCCGCAAGGGTTGCGCGAAACGACGCGGGTGAAGCCACGAAGTCGTCGAGTTCGGACTCGAGCAGCATGAAGACATGGCCCGGCTCGGTGATGTCGCCTGCCTCGGCGTGACGACGGCCCAGCTCGCGAAAGAGCATCCGGGCTTCGTGGATCACCTTCACGATGGTGGTCTTGGTGCGTTCGCGGTAGGCCATCATTGCCGAGACGGTGAGGGCGGCTTCGAACATCCCTGCCATCTCCTCGTTGTCCGCGACCTTCGCACGGACCTCCTCGGTCACCGCTATGCGCTGGGCGGAAGCCGCGTCGTGGCGCGCGCCGGGCGATTCGTCATCGCCCTGGAAGCGCACCCGGTCGAGGGCGACCAGCGCCAGTTCGGGCTTTGTCTCCCACGATTCCGCGAAGATGTCCCATTCGTTGGGTCCGCGTGAACCGAACTCCTCGATGAAGGTGTCCCAATCCGCAAGGAAGGACCTGGAAGCCGCTGTGTCCAGCGCCGCCATCCGTTCCCGCAGGCCATCGGTGCCGGCGTCGAACGCGGAGGTCAGGCCTGCATCGGCCCGGACAGCCCGGGACAGGTCCCACAGCGCGTGGCTCGGGAGCGCGGAGTCCACGTCGCCGATTCCCGCGAGGATCTTCATCGGGATGGTCGCATCGCCGATCGCCTCACCGACCGCACCGAGGATGCCGGGAGCGGCAGCGGCGCTCGAACCCGACACGACGTGCTGTTCGAACAGGTGGTGCAGCATCGGGCGGATGCTGCGAGCCCGTTCCAGCAGCTCGGCGTCGGAGTAGGAACCGAGGTCTCCCCTGCCGCGCCGCAACTCGTCGGCTGCCGCCTTGTCCTCGTCCAGTTCGGGCCAGTCCGCCCCCGACATCACCCAGGCCGTGTTGGCCTCGATCTTCGGAACCAGGTGGGGTTTCTCGTCCTCGGGATGGGCCACGTAGGCAGGCACGTCGGGGTGATCGCCGAAGAAGGCCATGTCGAGCTGCTCGACGGTGACCCCCGGGTTGCGCACACCCTGTAGCCGGCAGCTCGCCAGGTTCAGGAAGAAATAGCCACCGAACATCCCGAACGTCTCGGGGTGATCCGCGTCGAAGTCCTCGATCTCGTGCGTGCCGCCACGGATCCAGCCGTCGCGCATCCCGAGCACCATCGCCCCGTCCCAGCCATAGCTCCAACCCAACGGCGACACCGGGTCGCCCATTACCTCGCCCGCGTTTGCCCTCGTGTAGTGCGGGAATCTCTCGCTTACGGGCCAATCGGTGATGAAGCCGTCAGTCATTCGCGCCCCCTGGCGTGTGTCGAGCACAGAAACTAACCGCTCGGTTAGTTCTGCGAAAGGGGCAGCGGCGCCGACCGGTCCTAGGCGGTCTCCCAGTACGGCGCGCGCAGGGAGCGGCGGCTGACCTTGCCCATGGCGTTTCGCCCCAGGTCGTCGACGAACTCGACCGAACGCGGACACTTGAACGCCGATAGACGGTCGCGGCAGAACGAGATGACCCCGGCCTCGTCGGGCTGCTCTGCCTCCGATGTGGTCGGCGCGAGCACCACCAGTGCGTGCAGACGTTCGCCCATCTCGGCATCGGGTATGCCGATGCAGGCGACATCGGCCACCTGCGGATGATCGATGAGGACGTTCTCCGCCTCGGCCGGATACAGGTTCACACCGCCGGAGACGACCATGTCGGAGAAGCGGTCGGTGATGTACACGAAGCCGTCGTCGTCCATGCGTGCCATCTCACCGAGGGTGAACACGCCCGGAGCGATGTGGGCGGCCGCCGACTTCTCGGGATCGTTGTGGTACACGACTCCGCGTCCGGTTGAGTCTCGGAAGTAGAGCCGGCCTTCCTGCCCCGCAGGCAACGTGTCGCCGTCCTCTCCGATGACCAGCGCCTCGAAGGGAGGATCGGCGCGGCCGACCGAGCCCGGATGTGCAAGCCATTCGTGGCTGTCGATCGAACAGGTCGTGCCGACCTCACTTGCGCCGTACGCCTCGAGGAAGACAGGCCCCCACCAGTCGATCATCGCCCGCTTGACCTCGTCGGGGCACTTGGCACCCGTGTGGGCCACGTACTCCATCGAGGACACGTCGTAGGAGTCGCGAACCTGCTGTGGCAGGGCGAGCAGCCGAATGAAGTGGGTCGGAACCATCACAGCGCTACGGGTGCGGTGCGTCTGTATCGCGTCCAGCGTCGCCTCGGCATCGAAACGACCGAGAATCACCGACGGGGTCCCGGCGACGAGGATTCGCATTCCCGACAGCGGACCGGTGTGGTACATCGGACCGACGACCAGGTGTGGGCCGTAGTCAACAAAACGGGCCTCGCGCAGCGCGTCGAGGTGTTCCGCCATGGTCTCACCGCCGGCGAACATCGTCGGGGGAAGTTCGGTTCCCTTCGGCTTCCCCGTGGTGCCCGAGGTGTAGAGCAGGTTCGGCCTCGGGGTGACCGACAGCGGTGGATTCGTGTCCTCGGCCGCTGCCAACCATTCAGCCCACGGCGTCACACCCTTCGGCAGGCGCTGGCCCCACCCCACCACCGTGTCGACTCCTGCGAGACGGGCAGCCTCGATACCGCGCTCGGCTGTGGCCGGGCCGACGAACACCACGCGGGTACCGGAGTCGGAGAGGATGTAGGCCGTCTCCGCAGCGGTCAGGTGGAAGTTGACCGGCACCGTCGACGCACCGCCGAGCAGCGCGCCCAGGTGCGCCAGAGCGGTCTCCGCAGAGTTCTCGGCGAACACCGACACCCGCTCCGCGTCGCCCAACCCCGCAGCGAGAACCCTGTTGGCCACGCGGTTCAGCACTGAATCGACCTCCGCCCAACGGAGGATTCGATCCCCGTCGACCAAAGCCGACGCATCTGGTTGCTCGCGGGCGAGGGCGGCTGAGAACTCAGGCATGCGGGTCGGGTCTCAGAGCGCGTTGATCGGGTTGAGCGTGTTCTGGAACGGACGCACGTGGTCGTGATCGTTGACCTGCACGACGCGGCGCAGGTCACCCATCGTGCGAACGGTGCTGACCGAGCTGTGATGCAGCGAGCAGGGGTTGTCGATCGCGGATTCCATGGAATGCGCCAGGTAGCCGTTGATCACCCCGCCATGACACGCCACCACGACCCGCTCCCCGACGTGACGTTGCGCAATGGAGTCGATCGCCTCAACGATCCGGGCCCGGAACTCCTGACGCGGTTCGGAATACGGATAGGCGTCCCAGCGCTGTGTGCGGTTGCCCTCACGCATGATGGCGCGAAGCTCCTCGCGCTCGAGTGAGTCGAGTAGGCCCTTGTCCTGTGGGAGGTCCCGCCAGAGCTCGATCTCCACGAGCGCATCTTTCGTTTCGACGGGCAGGCCGTGCGGAGCAGCGATGGCGACTGCGGTGTCACGCGCACGCTGCATCGTCGAGCTGTACGCGGCGTGGATCTCGCGAGATGAGAGACGATCCGCCACTGCTGCTGCCTGGCGCCGGCCCAGCTCGGACAGCGGCGCGTCCACCGCGTCCGCCATGGCCATGTTGTGGGCCAGCTCCTGCTCACCGTGGCGAACCAGCAGCAACTCACAGGCACCTTCGAGGTGTTCGAGGAAGGAGCTGCCAAGGTCGACCGAACGAACACGTGCCATCGTCAGCGGCTCAGGATCGTGACACTCGAGATGCCCGGCGAGCCATACACGTGTGTGTAGGCCACCTCGGGGTCGCCCGCCACCTGTCGCACACCCGCGTCTCCGCGCAGCTGAAGCACGTTCTCGTAGACCTGCCGCAGCCCCGTGGCTCCCACCGGTTCGCCGTTGGCGAGGCATCCGCCGTCGGTGTTGACCGGAAATCGGCCGTCGATCTCCGTTTCGCCATTCGCGATCATCTGCTCCTGTTCGCCGTGCTCGCAGAAGCCGTTCTCGGCCATGTGCATGATCTCGGCGCCCACCTCGGTGTCCTGGAGTTGCGCCAGGTCGATGTCCTGTGGCCCGACGCCTGCCATCTCGAAAGCAGCACGCGCGGCGTCCATGGTCGGTCCGTCTCCACGCTGGGTGGACAGGTGCGGTGCCATCACCTCGAAGGAACCGAACCGACGGGACTTCACCACCGCTGACTTCAGGAAGATCGGTGTGTCGGTGAACTCGTGTGCGCGGTCGGCCCGGCACAGGATGAGGGCGACCCCGCCCTCTCCGGGGGAACAGAACATGTACTGGGTGAGTGGCCACGCCACCATCGGCGACGCCTCGATCTCCTCGATGCTCAGCTCCTTCTGGCGCCAGGCCATCGGGTTGACAGCACCGTTGCGCGAGGCCTTGTTGGCCACCTTCGCAAGGGTGTCGGTGCTGATGCCGTGGTCATGCATGTAGCGGTTGACCTTCATGCCGAAGAACTGGGTGGTGAGGGCGAGTCCTGATTCGCCGTACCACTCCTCGAGGCCGTTCTCCTTCAGGTCGACCCTGAACGCGCCACGTTCGTGCTTGTCGAAGCCGACGGCCATGCCGACGTCGAACACACCCGACTGGATCGAGTTGTACGCCGCGAACAGCGCAGAACCACCGGTCGCACAACCGTTGGCCACGTTTATGAACTGGATGCCGGTGAGGCCGAGCTTCGAGACCATCACATCTGCGGCGCCTGCAGCCTGGCTGCCGCCGAATGCGAACTCGATGTCGCCCCACTGCATTCCCGAGTCAGCCAGCGCCCGGCGTACGGCGACGACTCCCTGGTCGATTCCCTCCACACCGGGGTGCCGACCGAATTCGTGCATCCCGATTCCGATGATTGCCACGTCGTCAGCCATCACACACCCGCCTTCTGCACCGAATCCGCGGCGCCTTCCGATGAGTGGACCGGCCCGAAGGCGAAGGTGACCACCTCATCGCCGCCGTCGTTGACGAACAACGGTTCGACGACGAGCTCGAGTTCCATGCCGATCTCCAGGTCATCGGGGTTCGCCAGCGTGATTCGCGTCTCCACCAGCAACTTGGAGTCGATGTCGACATAGCCGACGCCGAAGGGCTGGAAGACCTCCGGGGCGTCGTCGCCGGCATAGGGCGGGGCCTTCGGAGGGAATGCCTGCACCGTCCAGGTCCACAGGGTGCCGCGA
>JBPCTP010000455.1:0-6566 GCA_051011615.1 Microthrixaceae bacterium
GTCAGGATCCGACACCCTCGGGATCCAGCGTTTCGCCTCCAGCCGCGGCGCCTGTCGCCGCCTTCGCGGTCCCCGTGGGCGCCGATGCCAGATTCCTCTGGGATGACGACTCGCAGGCATGGCTCCGCTTCGCCCATGGCCGTCGCCACGACGACACCAACGGCGAGCCCCTCCGCTTCGACAACGTCGTGGTGGTGGCGGTCGACTACGTCCGCTCGGCAGCGGACCGCGATTCCCCGGAGGCGGTCAGCGTTGGTAGCGGCGAGGCTTGGGTCTTCAGTCGGGCGACGGTGCGATCCGGTAGCTGGAATCGCCCCGAACGAGACTCGGGTTGGAACCTGACCGACGAGTCCGGCGCAGCGCTGAAGCTCCAGCCGGGCACCACCTGGGTGGTGCTGGCGGACCGTGATCCGCTGCCCCTGGACGGTGCCGAACTGGAGGGGCTGGTCGCCCCGGGGTGAGCAGAGGCGGCAGCAACCCGCTTCGGGCTGCGGCGGGACCCCCGGTAGAGTACGAACATGTCCTCCGAATCGAGTGCGTCGTCAGCTGTCGGGCGCCAGACAGGTACCCAACTGGTCAAGCGCGGCCTCGCCGAGATGCTTTCCGGTGGCGTGATCATGGATGTGGTCACATCCGAACAGGCCCGCGTGGCCGAAGACGCGGGCGCTGTGGCAGTCATGGCTCTCGAACGCGTACCCGCGGACATCCGCGCCGACGGTGGCGTGGCCCGGATGAGTGATCCGGCGATGATCGAGGAGATCCAGGCCAGCGTCACCATCCCGGTCATGGCCAAGGCCCGAATCGGACACTTCGTGGAGGCGCAGATACTCCAGTCCCTGGGGGTCGACTATGTGGACGAATCCGAGGTGCTCACTCCGGCGGATGAAGCACACCACATCGACAAGTGGGCCTTCACGGTGCCCTTCGTCTGCGGAGCGACCAACCTGGGTGAGGCGCTGCGCAGAATCTCCGAAGGGGCGTGCCTGATCCGCTCGAAGGGTGAGGCGGGCACCGGCAACGTCGTGGAGGCCGTACGCCACCTGCGCTCGATACTCGGTGACATCCGGGCGATCGGCCAGGCGGACTCGGCGGAGCTCTTCGATTGGGCCAAGCAGCTGAGGGCGCCTCTGCCGCTGGTGGCCGAAGTTGCCGAGACCGGTCGACTGCCCGTTCCGCTGTTCTGTGCAGGAGGGCTCGCCACACCGGCTGATGCAGCGATGGCGATGCAACTCGGTGCCGAGTCGGTGTTCGTGGGATCCGGGATCTTCAAGAGCTCCGACCCTGCCCCGCGTGCCAAGGCGATCGTCGAGGCCACGACCCACCATGACGACGCGGCAATCCTTGCGAAGGTGTCCCGCGGACTCGGAGCTCCGATGACCGGCATCGAGATGGACGACCTCGAGTTGAAGCTGGCAGAGCGGGGCTGGTGAAACACAGCGGACTGCTTTCGTGAAGGTCGGAGTTCTCGCGCTCCAGGGTGCCTTCGCGGCACATGTGCGGGCGCTGCGTTCGCTCGACGTGGCGGCTTTCGAGGTGCGCACCCCCGAACAGCTTGCGGAGGCAGCCCGCCTCGTGATTCCCGGCGGGGAGTCGACCACCATGTCGATGATGATCGAGCGTTCCGGCATGGCCGATCCCCTGCGGGAATGGCTGGCCCTCGGTCGCCCGGTCCTCGGCACCTGCGCCGGCACGATCCTGCTGGCATCAAGGGTGGCCGGCGGTAGGACCGACCAGCTCGCCATGGCGACGCTGGACGTGAGCGTCACCCGCAACGCCTTCGGAAGCCAGCGGGAGTCCTTCGAGGCCGACCTTGAAGTGAAGGGCCTTGAGGTGAAGGGTCTTGAGGCGGAGGGCCTTGAAGTTGAGGGCCTCGAACGGGAGGTTGCGCAGGTCAACAGGTTCCACGCCGTCTTCATACGAGCCCCGCGCATCGACTCCGTCGGGTCCGGGGTCGAGGTGCTGGCCCGAATCGACGGCACCCCGGCACTGGTACGGTCCGAGCAGGTCCTCGGCGCCACGTTCCATCCGGAGCTGAGCGGGGACAACCGGATACATGCCATGTTCTGCGGCATGCACGACTAACAGGGATCGGTCATGTCAGGTCATTCCAAGTGGGCAACGATCAAGCACAAGAAGGGCGCGGCGGACGCCAAGCGGGGGAAGCTCTTTGCGAAGCTGATCCGGCAGGTGGAGGTGGCGGCGCGCAACGGCGGGGGCGACCCCGACATGAATCCCACGCTGCGCACGATGTATCAGAAGGCGCGGGACGCCTCGGTGCCACTCGACACGATCGACCGTGCCATCAAGCGTGGCACCGGGGAGCTCGAGGGGATCAACTACGAGGAGGTCACCTACGAGGGCTACGCTCCCGGCGGCGTGGCGATCATGGTGGAGACCCTGACCGACAACCGAAACCGAACCGGCTCGGAGGTTCGTTCGGTATTCACCAAGCTCGGGGGTTCGATGGCCGAACCGGGAGCAGTGGCCTGGCAATTCGAGCGCAAGGGAATTGTGCTGGTGCCGACGGGTGCAGATGAGGACGAGGTCATGATGACGGCCCTCGAAGCGGGTGCCGAGGACGTCGCGGAAGCGGGAGACTTCTTCAGTGTGACGTGTGAGCCCAGTGCCACCGGCGATGTGCGCGCGGGCCTGGAGGAAGCAGGAGTGGCTGTCGAATCGTCCGATCTCACGATGGTCGCCACGTCGGTGATCGAGGTGGCCTCACAGGAGGAGGCCAAACCGGTGATGCGGTTGCTGGATGCCCTCGATGACCTCGACGACGTGCAGAACGTACATGCGAACGCGGACATGAGCGACGAAGTCGCAGCCGCCCTGGAGGGCTGAACCCTGGTCGGGCGCGACTCGGGCGTTTCCGAGCAAGGTCGTCGGTGACGTGGGGCTTTCAGTAGGTGACGTCGCGCCCGGGTTCTCGCTCGATGGAGTCGACGGCACCACCGGAGAGGCGCTCGAGGTGAGCCTTTCGCAGCACCGTGGCACGCCCGTGGTGCTCGCGTTCTACCCGGCGGACAACTCGCCCGTGTGCACCGCCCAGCTGGAGAGCTACACCGCAGAAGTCGCGTCGTTCGACGCGCTCAATGCAGTGGTACTCGCCGTCAGTCCGCAGTCGGTGGAGTCCCATCGACAGTTCGCACAGGCACGCGGGGGTTTCGCATTCCCGCTGCTGAGCGACGAGGACGCACGGGTCGGCCGGGCGTATGGCAACATCGGCCTGCTCCGGCTCTACAGGCGCAGCACATTCGTGATCGACCCGGAAGGCAGGGTCACGTGGATGCACCGGTACATCGGTCCAGGGCTCGGTTACAAACCCGTGGATGAGCTGGTGGCTGCGCTTCGAGCGTTCGCCTGAGGCTTGCCCGAGCGCTACTGCGCAACGCCCAGCAGGCGGTTGCGTGTCACCGACCGAACTCCCCGCATCAGGCTGATGATGGCGACGATCCAGGCGACCCCTCCGAGGACCCAGCCGGCGATGTCGCCCGTGCCCAGCAGCGAGCCCGGGGCCTGGCTGTAGGCGAGTCCTATCAACGGCAGTGTGATCAGCCCGGATGCCTGCTGTGCCGCCGCGGTCGACTTCACCCTCGCGGAGAGTCGCAGCACGAGTGACAAGGTGAGCAACAGGAACGGAGGGATGATCCACAGCATCATCAGCCACCACTCCTTGGTCGGGAAGAACCACCCACCGACCTCGGGCCCGACGGTGAGATTCACGATCAACGAGTAGGTGCCGAAGCCGACGATTGTCGTGACATAGCCGGGGATCACGCTCGCGATCAGCTTGCCCATGTAGATCTCGCGGGTTGACGCGGGGGAGTGGGCCAGGAATTCCCCGGTTCCACGCTCGCGCTCGCCGACGATGGTTGCAGCACCGACAGCCGTCGAGATCGTCAGCGGAACCACGACCGCCACCGGGGCGAAAAGGAACACGGCCAGCGCGTAGGCGGTCCTGCCCCCCGGCGTACCTCCCTGGATCCGCTCCTGGGCAGCTTCGGGGAGGATCGACAACGACTCGCTGATGCGCACCGCGACATTGGTGTTGTCCACGTTGGTGAGCGTGACCAGCAGTACGAACGGAACAGCAACGAAGAACAGAAATCCCAGAGCCAGCATCGGCAACAGGTAGTCCTTCGATCGCAGGAGTTGGCGAAGGTCCGTGCGGGCTACGACAATCATCCGGTGCCAGTCGAAGGCGGCGGTCTGCACACGACCACCCCGCGGATCATCTGTGGCAACACCCCCAATGCGTTGTCCAGTATCGCCGGATGAAGGAGCACCGCTGGATGCCCCCGGCTCGCCGAGCTGGTTCGTAGCGGCGGTCATCGAAGCGGCTCCTCGGCATCGGAGTTGCCCGGAACATCGGCAGTAGCTGTGTCGAGGGCGTCGGGCACGGTCATTGTCGGCATGCGGTCCGCCTGGTCGGATCCGGGACCCATCCCTGCGCTCGGCGCCAACGTGGCGGTCGTAACCGGATCCAACACGGCGGAACTCTCGCGACCAGCGGCGCGGGCGTCCGCACTCAGCTGGCGGCGGATCAGGAAGTAGAGGTCCTCGAGGCTGGGGCTGAAGGGCTCGACGCGTTCGATGCGAATGCCATCAGCGACCAGGGCAGCAACCAGCTCCGGGATTCTTGCCAGGTCGTCGATCTCCACGCGGGCGCCGGTGTTGTCGAGGCGCATGCCCATCACTCCCTCCCATGTGCGCATTCGTTCGAGCATCCTTGGGTCGGCTGCTCCGATCGCCACGGCGGGATGTGGCCAGAATCGGCGGGTCAGCTCGTCGGGAGAGCCGGCGATCAGGGCGGTTCCGCCCTCCATGATCACGATGTGGTCAGCCAGGCCCTCTGCCTCCACCAGAAGGTGTGTGCACATCACCACGGTGCGACCCTCACCGGTCATCTCACGGATCAGTTCGAGCACCGCCGTGGAGGACTCGGGATCGAGCCCGGAAGTGGGCTCGTCGAAGAGCAACAGTTCGGGATCGTGCAGGACCGAGCGAGCCAGGGCCAGGCGCGTCTTCATGCCTGTGGAGTAGCCCCCGACCAGGTCGTCGAGGGCTCCCGTGATGCCGAAGCGTTGGGCAGCCTGGTCGATTCGTGCGGCCTTGGAGGCGCGAACGCCGTAGAGCTCGGCTGCGTAGTCGAGGTTGTCGCGACCCGAGAGCCGGTCATAGAGGGCCGGCTTCGCGGAAACGACACCGCATCGAGGTCGAACCAGGTGCCCATCAGCGTCCGGGTCGAGGCCGAATGTGCGCACGATCCCCACGTCCGGGCTCAGCGCACCTGTGATCGCGCGAACGGCCGTCGTCTTGCCTGCGCCGTTGGGACCGAGCACCACGGTGATCTGACCGGTCGGTACGCGGAAGTCGAGGTTCTTGAGCGCCTCGTTGGTCCCGAAGCGATGGCTGACTCCGGCCAGTTCCACCACTGGCGCAGGCCGGCGTCGGTCGACAGGCGCGGTCGGCGCAGCCGACAACTCGGAATCATGATCTCTGTGGCGTTGCAACGTCATCGCATTGAGCCATCGGCCGCCGGGCGACGATTCTCAAGGATTACGAGGGCGGTTCTTCGCCTTCGCCGCCGAAACTGAGAGGATCCACCGGTGCCTCGGGCCTCGCCGTTACGATCGAACCTGTGTTCGTACTGGGAATCGATCCGGGTCTCTCGCGGTGCGGTTACTGCGTACTCGAGGCCTCCAGACGACGCAGTCGTCCGGTGGCTCTCGGAGTACTTCGCACCGACCGTTCCGCTGCGGTGCCGTTTCGGCTCGCGGAGCTGAGCGATGATCTCACGGCGTTGTTGGAGGAGTTCTCACCATCGGCGGTGGCGGTCGAGAGGGTGCTCTTCCAGGCGAACGCCTCCACCGCCATGGGTGTCGCCCAGGCAGCGGGAGTCGTGATGGCCGCAGCCGCGGGTCGGGGCATGGAGGTCGCCGAGTACTCGCCCAACGAGGTCAAGGGTGCGGTCGCGGGTTTCGGAGCGGCGAGCAAGGAGCAGGTGCAGAAGATGGTGCAGGTGCTGTTGGAGCTGCCCGACCCACCGAAGCCGTTCGACGCAGCGGATGCCGCTGCGGTCGCACTCACGCACGTGGCATTCGCCGGTGGCGCCACGGCGCGTCGCCCGGCTTCTGAGGGCGTCCCCGCCGACCGCCCCTGCGAAGTGGTGGACCAGTGATCGGTTCCGTGCGCGGCGAGGTTATCGATCGATCAGGAGCGGAAGTGCTGGTGGAAGTCGCCGGCGTCGGCTACCGGCTGCAGGTGACGCCTGCGGTGGCGAGCGAGTTGTCCGTGGGCAGTCAGGCCTTCCTGCATGTACACCACCACCGGCGCGAGGATGCCGAAGTGCTCTACGGGTTCGCCTCGATCGACGACAGGCGGGTTTTCGAGACGCTGATCGGCACACACGGTGTTGGCCCCGCGCTGGGTCTCGCCATTCTGTCCGTGCACGATCCGGTGGCTCTCGGTGAGGCGGTCGCCAACGACGACACCGCTGCGCTGTGCCTGGTGCCCGGTGTGGGCAAGAAGACCGCCGCGAGGTTGCTCGTGGAGCTCAAGAG
>JBPCTP010000456.1:0-3425 GCA_051011615.1 Microthrixaceae bacterium
GATGAGCGCGGACTCGTCGCCGAACAGGAACTCGGCGAGGGTCTTGGCCAGCTCGGTCTTGCCGACGCCGGACGGGCCCAGGAAGATGAACGAGCCGCTCGGGCGCTTCGGATCCTTGAGACCGGCGCGGGTGCGACGGATCGCCTGGGAGACCGCCTTGATGGCGTCTTCTTGACCGATGACCCGCTTGTGGAGTTCTTCCTCCATGCGCAGGAGCTTCTCGGTCTCCTCCTCGGTGAGTTTGTAGACGGGGATGCCCGTCCACAGCGACAGCACCTCGGCGATGCCTTCCTCGTCCACCTCGTCGAAGAGGTCGACACCGGACTCGCGCATCTCGGTGTCCTTCTCCTCCTTCTTGGCGAGGAGCTCCTTCTCGCGGTCACGCAGGCTGCCCGCGGCCTCGAAGTCCTGGGACTCGACGGCGTCCTTCTTCTGGGAGACGACCTCGGCGAGTTCGTTCTCGATCTCGCGGTAGTCCGGCGGCGTCTGCATGCGACGGA
This sequence comes from Microthrixaceae bacterium, assembly GCA_051011615.1. Classification (GTDB taxonomy): domain Bacteria; phylum Actinomycetota; class Acidimicrobiia; order Acidimicrobiales; family Microtrichaceae; genus JBPCTP01. Next base: position 501 of record JBPCTP010000456.1, read on the forward strand.
TCCGCAGGCGCGAACCCGCTTCGTCGATCAGGTCGATCGCCTTGTCCGGCAGGAACCGGTCCGAGATGTAGCGATCTGCGAGGTTGGCCGCGGCCACGAGTGCCTGGTCGGTGATCGTGACCCGGTGGTGCTGCTCGTAGCGCTCGCGCAGTCCCTTGAGGATCTCGATCGTGTGGGCGACAGAGGGCTCGTCGACGACGACTTTCTGGAAACGTCGCTCGAGCGCCGCGTCCTTTTCGAGGTGCTTGCGGTACTCATCCAGCGTGGTGGCGCCGATCGTCTGGAGCTCTCCGCGTGCCAGCATCGGCTTGAGGATCGATGCAGCGTCGATGGCCCCCTCGGCCGCACCCGCACCTACGAGTGTGTGGATCTCGTCGATGAACAGGATGATGTCGCCGCGGGTCTTGATCTCCTTGAGCACCTTCTTGAGGCGCTCCTCGAAGTCGCCGCGGTAACGGGAACCGGCGACCAGGGCGCCGAGATCGAGCGTGTAGAGCTGCTTGCCCTGGAGCGTCTCGGGGACATCGCCATCCGCGATGGCCTGCGCGAGTCCTTCGACGATGGCGGTCTTGCCGACGCCGGGTTCGCCGACGAGCACCGGGTTGTTCTTGGTGCGGCGGCTGAGCACCTGCATCATGCGCTCGGCCTCGCGATCGCGACCGATGACGGGATCGAGCTTCTTGTCGCGCGCGAGTTGGGTGAAGTTGCGGCCGAACTGGTCGAGCACCAGCGAACCGGAGGCCGAGTCGCCCGAGGAGCTGCCTCCCGTGGTGGCTTTCTCACCACCGGTGGACTGCTGGCCCTCACCGGACTGCGAGCCGGGGTAGCCACTGAGCAGCTGGATCACCTGCTGACGGACCCTGGACAGGTCTGCGCCCAGCTTGACGAGAACCTGCGCGGCAACGCCCTCACCTTCGCGGATGAGACCCAGAAGGATGTGTTCGGTGCCGATGTAGTTGTGGCCGAGCTGGAGTGCCTCGCGAAGGGACAGTTCCAGGACCTTCTTGGCACGGGGCGTGAAGGGGATGTGACCCGAGGGCGAGGATCCGCCCTGGCCGATGATCTCCTCGACCTGCTGGCGGACGGCCTCGAGGGAGATGCCGAGAGACTCGAGCGCCTTGGCTGCGACGCCCTCGCCCTCGTGAATCAGACCGAGCAGGATGTGCTCGGTGCCGATGTAGTTGTGGTTGAGGAGACGCGCCTCCTCTTGTGCCAACACGACGACCCTGCGGGCTCGGTCGGTGAAGCGTTCGAACACTGCGCTGCCTCCAAGAGATTGGACACCCACTGTAACGCCCACAGGTGACAACTCGTTCCCGCCAATCCCAGAGACCTGTGCCGGCTGTGGGGATTCCGTGGTCCAGCCGCTTCCAGCCGAAGCTGTTCGCAGTGTTCGGAATGCGCCGAATCGCCGCCAATCGCCGATAGCGTCGACTCAACGGGCTCAGCTCATGGGCCTGTCGATGGCCGCAGCGCCGCGAGGCTCGGCGGTTTCTCGGGCCGTCTGCTGGGGCAGAAAAGGCAGGACAACATGACCACCACGAGTGACATGCCCAACCCTGGGAGTCCGTTGGAGGAACAGCCGGCCAAGGCTCATTGGACCAAGTGGCTGGTCCTGATCTACGTCGTCACGCTGCTCGCCGGCATCCTTTTCGGCTACGACCAGGGTGTCATCGCAGGTGCCCTGCACGGGATGACCGACGAGTTCAATCTGAGCTCGACCATGAAGGAGGTCATCACCTCCTGGGTCACCCTCGGTGCCCTCTTCGGGGCGCTCTTCGCCGGTGGACTGGCCGACAGGGTCGGTCGCCGCGTCGCAGTGCTCCTTGCGGCCGGGCTGTTCGTGGCTGGTGCCCTGGTGGAAGCACTGGCGCCCGGCACCACTGTTTTGGTGATCGGCCGCCTCATTGTCGGATTCGGAGTCGGCGTCGCCTCGGTGGCAGCTCCGTTGTACGCGGCGGAAACGGCGCCCACCAGCCTGCGCGGTCGTTTCGTGTCCTCCTACCAGCTGGCGATCACCATCGGCATCTTCGTCGCCTACCTCGTGGACTGGGGCCTCACGAACTCCGACAGCTGGCGCGGGATGCTCGGTGCATCCGCGGTACCAGCGGTGTTGTTGTTGCTGGTTGCGTGGCCCCTGAAGGACACACCCCGCTGGTACATGAAGCGCGGCGAGCGGGAAAAGGCCTCCGAGGCGCTGGCACGGATTCGTGAGCCAGGCGACGTGGAAGCCGAGCTGGACGAGACCGAGAAGATCCTGACGACCACTCAACCAGCCAAGTGGAGCGAGGTGTTCGCAAAGGACCTCAGGCGGCCGCTCTACATCGCCCTCGGACTGGCAGTGTTCCAGCAGATCACCGGCATCAACGCCATCATCTACTACGCCAACGAGATCTTCGCCGACGTCGGGTTCTCCACCCCGCTGGAGCAGGCAGCGGCGACGACCTGGGCCATCGGTGCCGTGAACGTGCTGGCCACGTTCATCGCCATCGCATACATCGACCGCTTCGGGCGCAGGCCGCTGCTGCAGGCCGGCCTCATCGGGATGGGACTCAGCCTGACCGTGGTCGGCATCGCGTTCCTCTGGCTGGACGACAAGTCATCCGGTGCTTCCGACGCCGGGGTGATCACCCTCGTGGCCCTCGTGGTCTTCATCGCCAGCTTCGCCTTCTCGCTCGGGCCTGTGACCTGGACGGTGATCAATGAGGTCTTCCCGAACAGGGTCCGTGGTCGTGCCGTGTCGGTTGCTACGGCGGCAAACTGGTTCAGCGCCTGGTTGGTCAGCCAGTTCTTCCTGACACTCGTGGACGGCATCGGCTCCTCGGCCACGTTCTGGCTCTTCGCCACCTTCAGCGCCATCGCCTTCGTGTGGGTCACCTTCCGTGTGCCGGAGACGAAGGGCAAGAGCCTCGAGGAGATCGAGGA
>JBPCTP010000457.1:0-5317 GCA_051011615.1 Microthrixaceae bacterium
GCACTTCACAGCGATCGACTGGACCGATCCAAGGTGCTCCGGAGGGTTCAGGCCTGTGCAGCCTCGGCTGCGCCCTTCCCGCCGCCGAACGGCAGCCGTTCAACCACCAGGTTGATCAGGACTCCCACGACGAGACCCACAACCGCAGAGATGGCTGTGTTCACCAGCCAGGAGAACACTCCACCCACCCCGGCCACTCCCCCGACGGCCTCCTCGAGTTCGTGGACCCAGTGATAAGGGGTGGTCCAGCCCAGCTCGTCGGTTCCCACCAGCAGGATGTGGCCACCCACCCACAGCATCGCTGCGGTGCCGATTATCGACAGCCACTTGAGGACCTTGGGCATGCCGGCCACCAGCATCCGACCGAACCGTTGGGAACGCTCCGAGGGCTTCTCGGCCAGCCGAAGGCCGATGTCGTCCATCTTCACGATCAAGGCGACAGCGCCGTAGACCACGACGGTGATGAGCACGCCGACGATCGCCAGGATCACGCCCCGCGACACAACCGGCTCCTCGATGACCTCCTTGAGGGCGATCACCATGATCTCCGCAGAGAGGATGAAGTCGGTGCGGATGGCGCCCTTGACCGTCTTGGACTCGGCTTCCGGGCCCTGCTCGGCGGCGGGCACGTCGTGGTCGTGGTCGTCCTTGCGCAGGGCGTGGATGACCTTGTGTGCCCCCTCGTAGGCGAGGAATGTGCCGCCGAACATCAGGATGACCTCGACGAGAACCGGCGCCACCGAGCTCAGCAGCAGGGCTGCGGGCAGGATGATGAGCAACTTGTTTCGAAGCGACCCCAGGGCGATCTTCTTGATGATCGGCAGTTCGCGTTCGGCAGCGAGTCCGCGCACGTAGGCCGGCGTGACCGCGGCGTCGTCCACCACGACTCCCGCTGCCTTCACACTCGCCCGCCCGGCGGCGGCTCCCACGTCGTCGATCGAGGAGGCGGCCAGCTTTGCCAGCGCAGCCACATCATCGAACAAACCGACCAGTCCGCCTGCCATCCAGATTCCTTCTTTGGCTGCTGGTTCGACGCTACCCCGGTGCGGTGTCGCTGGGGCGCAGCACCGAGCACACCTGCGCTGGCCAACCGGTATCGTGCGCCCGGTGAGCAACAACGATCGGAAATTCGACCTAGTGGTCTTTGGTGCCACGAGTTTCGTGGGCGAGATCACTTGCCGGCACCTGGTGGAGCGTCACGGCACAGACGGTCCGCTGCGATGGGCGATCGCCGGCAGGTCCGCAACCAAGCTCGACGAGGTCGCCCGCTCCACGGGTGCCGACGTGGAACGGATCGTGGCCGATGCAGCTGACGAATCCGCCCTGGCGGACATGGCCGCCTCGACGCGGGTGGTGATCTCGACGGTCGGCCCGTATGCCCTGTACGGCTCGCCTCTAGTCGCAGCCGTCAGCGCCGCCGGCACCGACTACTGCGACCTCACCGGCGAGACCCACTGGATCCGCCACATGATCGATGCGCATCAGAGTGACGCCGAAGCCTCCGGCGCACGGATACTCAACTCCTGTGGCTTCGATTCGATCCCCTCGGATCTCGGCGTGTGGTTCACCCAGCAGCAGGCACTCGAGCACTTCGACGAGCCCTGCGACGCAATCTCCATGAGGGTGCACGGCACCAAGGGAGGTGCCAGCGGCGGAACCATCGCCTCCATGCTCAACATCGTCGAGGAGGCCGCCAAGGACAAGGAACTGCGCAAGCTCCTCGCCGACCAGTACGCGCTCAATCCAGCGGATATGCGAAGCGGCCCCAAGCAGCCGGACACAGTCAGGCCAACGCGGGACCCCCAGAGCGGCGAATGGCTTGCTCCTTTCGTCATGGCAGCGGTCAACACGAGGATCGTGCAGCGCTCCTCGGCCCTGTTGGGCAGGCCGTGGGGACCTGAGTTCCTCTACGACGAAGCCATGGACATGGGTACGGGCCCCCTCGGCGCAGCCAAGGCGACAGGATTGGTGGCCGGCCTCGGAGCGGGGATGGGTGCGCTCGCCCTGGGACCGACCCGAAACCTCGCCACCCGCTTCCTGCCCAAGCCCGGCGACGGCCCCAGCCTCGATGCACAGATGGCCGGCTACTTCGACCTGCGCTTCTACGGCACCACCGCATCGGGCAAGCGGGCGAGCACGCGCGTCACCGGCGACCGGGACCCCGGCTACGGGGCAACTGCCCGCATGTTGGGCGAGACCGCTGTTGCCCTTCTCGACCTGCCACCAGACGATGTCGGCGGCGGATTCTGGACCCCAGCGGCCGCGCTGGGCGACCGTCTCGTCGAACGCCTGGAGGCGCACGCCGGCATGCGCTTCGAGTGGCTCGGCTGACCGACCGGCTGAATTGTGCGCCTCGTGTTCCCGATTCGGGAACACGAGGCGGACATTTCGTGGCCGTGGGGGCAGTTCAGGTGCCGCAGAAGGTCCGGAAGATCGAGGCGAACTCGTCCGGGGCCGGCTCGGCGAAACGCTCGGCGCCGCCAACCTCGGTGAAGGGTTGTGTCACCCGCTCGAGGAGGGCGCTGAAGCCAGACAGCTCGCCCTCGTTGGCCGCTTCCAGCGCCTCGTGCACCATGTGGTTGCGCGGGATGTAGAGCGGATTCACGGCGTCCATCCCATCCGCAATGTCGTTGAGTGACACGTCCGCTCCCCTGAGCGCCTCTGCCTTGAGTGCCTCGATCCAGCGGGTCTGCCATTCGGCGAGGGGCACGCCGGTCGTGACCTGCAGGACCTGGCTGTCTGCCTGGCGCAGCTCATCGGCCAGCGAACGGAACGTCGAGGTCCAGTCGAGACCGGTTTCCTTCATCTCCACCAGCAGGTCGTCTATCAGCGAGCCGTCGGCGTCCGGGTCATCACCAGCAGTGCCGCTGCTCGGTCCCGACAGCGCTGCCGCCGACTCGAATCCCAGCTTGGTGGCCATGCCGGCCCGCCACTTGGCATCGAAGAGCGCAGAGAACTTCTGCAGCTCAGCAGTCGCTATCTCCTTGGCCTCCTCATCGTCATCGGAGAGAAGTCCGAGCACCGTCTCGGCGAGCCGACTCAGGTTCCAGACAGCAACGGAGGGTTGGTTGCCGAAGCGGTAGCGGCCGCCGTGGTCGATGGAGCTGAACACGGTGTCCGGGTCGTAGCGGTCCATGAACGCGCACGGGCCGTAGTCGATGCTCTCTCCGGAGATCGTCATGTTGTCGGTGTTCATCACTCCGTGGATGAATCCGACGAGCATCCAACGCGCGATCAGCTCCGCCTGCGCTTCTACGACGGCCGCGAGAAAGGCTCGGTAGGGGTCGGGCTGCTCGGCGGCATCAGGGTGGTGGCGAGCGATCGAGTAGTCGGCCAGGCGGCGCACCAGTTCGTCGCCACCGGCGCGCACCGCGTACTCGAAGGTGCCGACACGGATGTGGCTCGCTGCGCTTCGCGCCAGGACCGCTCCCGGTTCGAGTCGGTCCCGGTAGATCGACTCACCGGTGGTGCACACCGACAGGGCGCGAGTCGTGGGGATTCCGAGTGCATGCATCGCCTCGGCGATCACGTACTCGCGCAGCATCGGCCCGATGGTGGCCTTGCCGTCGCCACCGCGTGCGAACGGTGTGCGGCCGGATCCCTTGAGGTGCAGGTCGAACCGCTGACCGGCGGAGTCAAGCGATTCTCCGAGCAGCAGCGCCCGGCCGTCGCCGAGCCGTGGCGAGTAGTTGCCGAACTGGTGCCCGGCATAGGCGAGGGCGACAGTCTCCACGCCCGGAATGCCAAGCGAACCGCTCAGGATCCCGGCGCCTGCTTCCGTGCGCAGCACGTCCGTGGGGATTCCCAATTCCGCAGCGAGCGACTCGTTCAGGACTGCCACCTCTGGGTCGGGAACCTCGTCGCCCTGGAACGCCAACACCAACTCCGGCAGAGCGTCCGCGTAGGTCGACTCGAGTCGGGTCCAGGGCTCACCCACATCGGGCGCTTCGTTGGCGTCGGGCCGCACGGCGGTCATGACAACGACTGTACGGCGATGCGGCCACCACCCAGTCGCGACCCCGGAACAGCCCCCTCGTCACACACAGCCCGCCACATCCAGCCCGTCACACACAGCCCGTCACACACTGGGCTTGCCCCAACGCCCGAAGCGACGAGAGCAGCGCGTGAGTAACGAGCGCCCGACCGGCGGCTGGTCAGCGGAACGGGCCCGAGCCCACACGTCGGTGCCGATCACCGGCTCGCCGTGGCCGGGCAGCAGGTAACGAACTTCGAGCGAACGCAGCTTCTCCTCGGTTTCCCGGGACACATCCAGGTCCACGTACTCGGGGTTGAACCACGCCGTGCCGTCCTGCGTCGCGACTGCATCACCCGAGAGAAGGGTGGCGGAATCGGCGTGGTAGAAGCACGTGGAATCGTCGGTGTGTCCTGGCGTGTGAACCGCTACCCAGCCGGGAGCGCCCGGCACCGAATCGCCGTCGGCGAGGAATCCGGATACGGCAAAGTCGATCTGCATCGCAGACGACATGCCGCTGAACCCGGTCCGCCGACTTGCAGCCGCCATGTCACGAAGCCCGCTGAACTCGAAGCGTTGTTGACCCCACACGGCAAGGAACCGGACAGAGGACTCGATGAGCGCGAAGGAGCGGGGCTCCTCGCCCGCCAGGTAGTCGCGGCAACGCTCGGGCAACAGTGCATCGGCGTTCGAGGCGAGTTGGAGATCTGCGATGCCTCCCACGTGGTCCGGATGGCCGTGCGTACCCAGGACGGCCGACACGTCTCCCGGTGCCCGGCCGAGCTCCTGGCGAAGCACCTCCAGAGCACGTCTGGTTACCACCGGCAGCCCGGCATCGACCGCCACGACGGCATCGGAGTCGGCATCGACAATCAGGTAGCAGTTGAAGATCCAGCTGTTGGCCCGATGAACAGGCAGGTCGAACACCCTCATTTGACTCCTTGTTGCGGTCCCTTTCCTACACCCCCGCCGGGCACCTGCGTGTGCTGATCAACCGATCTTGGATTCCTCGGTCACGACGCGTCGGCATGACGCGATCCGACTGGACCAGACCGGATCAATGCTCTGAAACCTGCAGCTGGACGGGAGCACCTGGGCGCGGACGCCTCACTGGGAACCATCGACTGCGGCGCGCCACCGGGGAACACCTGAGCCCCTACTAGCGTTCGCCAGATCGTGGGCAGATTCAGCCAACCAGTCCTGTCAGTGCTCGACCTGGCCGTCGTCAGCGGAGGCGCCACCGAGCGAGAGGCGCTCCAGGGCAGCGTCGCGCTCGCCCAGCGAGCGGAGGCACTGGGCTTCGAGCGGGTCTGGTACGCAGAGCACCACAACATGGGGTCCATC
>JBPCTP010000458.1:0-5527 GCA_051011615.1 Microthrixaceae bacterium
GTATCGGCCTTATCCGCGATCCGATTCGAGCGGACCCACCGTCGGGCCCGTCCAGTGAGGCCGAGACCGAAGCTGTCTTGCGCTTGCCGGGACCCCAGATCGAGAGTCGTCCGCTCGTCGTCGGACCACTCGCCGAGTACTCGGTGCCACCGCGGATCTCCACACTGACCTGGTCCGACGTCTCGTCAACCCTCGGCGATGTCGTCGTTGTCGTGGTCGGCGGCACCGTGGTGGTGGTCGACGTGGTCGTGGTCGGCGGCACCGTCGTGGTGGTGGTTGTCGATGTCGACGTCGTTGTCGTGGTCGGCGGCAGCGTCGTGGTGGGAACGGTGGTGGTCGGCACCGTGGTGGTGGTTGCGGTGCCTGGCTTCACGGGCTTCGGGTCGAGGCGACCGTTGAGCTGGGCCGAGTTGTTGCCCGCCGGAGACGGGATACCGACTGCCTGGTTGATGTATTGCGACACCGGGTTGTTGAAGACGTAGCCGCAGTTGCGGGCGCCGGGCACGTCGAAGGTGTTGTTTGCCAGGTTCGCGATGCCGAAGCTGTCCGAATAGATGCCCGAGAAGAGGATGTCGAGAGGTGCCTCATCGGTACCGATGCCGCAATTCGGAGCGAGTGTGATCAAACCGATCGTGCCCGAGAGCTGGATCTTCAACTGAACACGCAGGGAAGCAGTCCGGGCGACAGGGTCGACGTGCCCCACCGCGTCATCGGTGGGCACGATCTTCACCGTGACGACGCCGTAGACGCCGTTGAGGTTCACACCGATGTAGGCGGTCGGGAACTTGACGCCCTCGGTAGGAATGGTGAGGTTTCCGTCGGCGTCGACCTCACCGTTGAGCTCGAGTGGCTCCTTCGGCTGGTACCCGGGTGCCACTTCGCTGTTGTCGAGGCTGGCGGGCGCGTCGTCACCGGCAACGCACTGTGGGTCAGCGGTGTCGAAAGCGGTGTCGCCGTCGTCATCGATGTAGTTCTCGCACTCGGCCAGCGCGCTGGGTGCAAGGTTCACGAACAGACCCCTCAGCGTCATGCTGCTCGAGTCGGGTTTGATCTGGACAGGGCCAGGGTTCTCCACCACGGGATCTGCGCCTGCGTCCGACGCGAGCAAGCCACCCAACAGTGCAACCGCTACCAGAGCGACACCGATTCGACCCCTCATGCCCATTGCGCCCACGATTCCCTCCTGGAACTTGCCATCGCCTGAGGCAAGCCAATGGACAAGTCTGGCCACCGCCCATGGGGCCAGTCAAGCCATGCCCGAATGGCCGCGAACTGCAAAGCTCGCCTTGTGGAGCTGAATCCGATCGACATCTCTGCGCTACGTGAGGCAGATCCGCAGGACCCCGCGGTAGCAAGGGTCGTGGAACTGGTCTCGATGGCATGCCGGGACACCGGGTTCCTGTGCATCACCGGCGACGGGATCGATCCCGGTCTCCAGCCCCGTCTGGAGGAAGCCGCCCGCGAGTTCTTCGCCTTGTCCGAATCGGAGAAGTCGCGAATCGCGATGGAACACGGAGGACGAGCCTGGCGGGGATGGTTCCCTCTCGGCGGCGAACTCACCTCCGGCGAGGCTGACGCGAAAGAGGGCATCTACTTCGGCACCGATCTGGGCGATTCGGATCCGAGGGTGCGGGCGGCCACTCCACTTCACGGGCGCAACCTCTACCCGACACGGCCCGCCGCCCTGGCCGGACTGGTGGACCAATGGATGATCGCTGCAGTGGCGGTGGGCCAGCAGTTGCTCTCTGCCATGGCATCCGGACTCGGACTCCCGTGGCACTGGTTCGACCGGTGGTGTGCAGATCCGACCGTGATGTTCCGTATCTTCCACTACCCGGCGCCTCCGGCAGCCGGAACGACACCTTGGGGCGTCGCCCAGCACAGCGACTACGGACTGCTCACCATCCTTGCCCAGGACTCAGCCGGTGGGCTCGAAGTGAAGACACCGGACGGTTGGATCGAGGTGCCGGCCGAACCCGGAGTGCTCGTGTGCAACCTCGGCGACATGGTCCAGAGGATCACCGGCGGACGGTACCGCTCCACACTGCATCGCGTCCGCAGGCCCACGCAGGACCGAATCTCGATGCCGTTGTTCCTCGACCCCGCCTGGGACGCAATGGTTGAACCCATCGTCGGGCGGGTGGACGAATCCCCGACCCCAGGTCGAGATGGCAGCACGTGGGACGGTCTCGATCCGCTCGAAGGGCCGACCCGATACGGGGACTACCTGAGCGACAAGGTGTCGCGCGTATTTCCGAGTCTGTTCGAGTGCACCATCACGGAGGACATCTCGGATCCGATCAGCGCCGACCGAAGCCGGCGGGATCAACCCGACGGCTCAGTCGAATCGCAGTGATGCACCGAGATCTGCGAGGTCGCGGGAGAGCTCTGCTTCGTCCAGCAGCTTGTGGCGACCGCCACCAACAACATGGCGACCCTCGCACCACACGTCGGTGACAGCGTCGCGACCGGCGGCGTAGACCACAGCCGAGCACACATCGTGCACCGGTTGGGTGAACGGACGATCCAGGTCGATCGCAACCATGTCGGCCAGCATGCCGGGGGCGAGTGTGCCCAGGCGGGACTCCAGGCCCACAGCACTTGCACCACGGGTGGTTGCCATGGCGATCGCAAGTGGCGCCGGCAGGATCGTGGCGTCGGCCCCAACGGGATCGGTTGCCTTGTGGATGAGGGCGGCCAACCGCGTTGCGGCGAGCAGGTCGAGGTCGTTGGAGGATGCGGGGCCATCGGTACCGAGCGAAACGTTGACGCCGGCGGACAGGAGGCGTTGCACAGGCGCCACCCCTGATGCGAGCTTCAGGTTGCTGGCCGGACAGTGGGCCACTGACGCTCCGGACTCGGCGAGCATGCGAACCTCGGTGTCCTCCAGGTGCACGCCATGGGCGAGAAGCACATCCGGACCCAACACGTCGAGCTCCGCCAGCAATGCCACCGGTGGATGGCCGTGTGCCTCGGCAACCATCTCGACTTCCTGCGCGGTCTCGGCGGCGTGGATGTTCAGCAGCGCTCCGCCCTCGCGTGCAATCGCAGCCGCGTCACGGAGGTGCTCCGGGGAAACCGTGTACGTCGCATGCGGGCCGACCACCGGCCGCCAGCCATCACGTGGTGGATGCTCGGCGAGGAAATCCGCGGCCAGCGCCAGTCGCGTCTCGGCATCGACCTCCGGTGCGTCGGGCCCGGGTTCATCGAGCACGACGGGACCGGTGAGGACTCTCCCACCCGCCTGCTGCGCTGCCTCGAGCACTGCTTCGGGAAAGAAGTACATGTCGACCGAAGAGGTCACCCCGCACAGTTGGGATTCGACAACAGCTGCACGTGACGCTCTCTCGACACGGTCCTCGTCGAGATTGCGCGCCTCGAGCGGCAGCACCGTGCGCAGGAACTCATCCAGCACGCGGTCATCGGCGATCCCTCGAAACATGGTCATCGCCAGGTGCGTGTGTGTGTTGACGAGCCCGGGCAACAGGACGTGTCCCGGCAGGTGTGACACCACCGCGTCGGGATTGGTGTTGCGTACTTCCGCCCAGGTGCCGACCTCCACGATGTCGGTACCCGAGATGACTATCGCCGCATCCTCTATGACCCCCGGATCGGCAACCGCTTGTGAGTCGCGCCCTTGGCCCTCGGGTGCCATCGTGACTGCCCAGCCGGCGCGGACCACCCGGTACTCGGACTCGTCGGTCACCTGGCACCGCGGGCGCTGCGATCAAGATCGGCAGCGATGGCCGAGACTGTCACTGATGTCTCGAGCCCTGGGTGCTCGTGCGCGATCAGCTGTGCGTCCCGCCAGTGGTCGATGTCTCGCAACTCTGCAACGGTGGCGACCGAGAGGCCCAGGTCGGCCAACACCTCGAGCTGGCGACGCCCGGTGTGCGGAACACTCATCGGCACTTCATCGAAGGCGCCGGGCACGTAGCGACGGAACCCGATGGTCCAGTACCCGCCATCGCAGGCGTGACCAAACACGGCATCGACCGCACCTTCGACAGGTACGCCAGCGGAGGCACCGGAAGAGGCGTGGACGGACCCCCCCGCGACCGCATCCAGTGCTCCTTCTATCTCCGAGGACGCCATCTGCGGCGTGTCCATCCCGAAAACGACGGCCGGGCAGTCAACCTGCGAAAAAAGCGCATCGAGTCGTCGGCCGAGGGAGCCGCCACCCTGCTCGAGTCCGGTCCAGCCGGAGGGCAGCCATTGCGACCAGTCTCCTTCGAAATAGAGCACCCGCTCGACGTTCGGGCGGGATCCGACTGCGCGGTCCACCGCGACGAGGGTGTCGGAAAGGCTTGCTGCTGCGACCCGGGCCGCCTCGACATCGCTCAAGGGTGGCACCAAGCGTGTCTTGACCCGGCCCGCAACCGGAGCCTTCGCGATCACAGCCACCGTCGCACCAGATGCATGACCAGCATCGAATGCACTGCCTGCATCGCCGCTCGGTCGCGTCATTTCGGCAACAGGACGGTTGCGTTCGCGGGAACGGCCACATTGTTCGCGGGAGGAGTCCGCAGCCATGCGAAGTGGCGGCCTCCCTCGCAGCGGATCTCAAGCATGTCCAGACCGCACCGCAGCCCGATCTCCTCGATGGAATCCACCGAGACACGCGCCCAGCAGAACCAGGGCCCGGCCGGTTCCCCCGGCACCAGCAGCCTGACCTGTTGCGCAAGCGTCGGAGTGCCGGGCGCACCCACCTCCACCAACAGGAGCCCATCGGGCGCAAGCAGGTCGGCGACCCGCCTCAGAAGTGCGACTGGGTCACCACCAATGCCGATGTTGCCATCGAAGAGTATTGCGGTGCCCCATCGGCCCTCAGCGGGCAGCGGGTCGAACACCGATCGCTCGAGCGCCGTAGCGCCCGACATTCGAGCGTGGTTGACCGCCGCCGGCGAGACATCGATTCCCATCGCAGGCGTGCCTCTTGCGGAGAGCGCGTGAGCAACTCGTCCCGGACCGCAACCGATATCGATCACTGCGGGGCGGGCGGCGGCGAGCACAGCAATCTCGGCATCTGTCGCGACCGAACTCCAGTCACCCACAGGCAGCTCGATGAAGCCGCCCGAGTCTCTGCATTCAAGGCGGACCGTCACTTCGCCTCCGATGCCGCTTCCGGCAATTCGCTCGAGTCTCCATCATGTCGGCTCGCAGCTTCTCCACCGGACACTGCAACCCGACCCAGCCGGGCATCCCAGATGACCCCGACCACGATCGCAACAGCCAATAGGCCCAACCAGATCCACACGAGGTTGCGGCCGGCGGGTAGTGGCAACACGGTCGGGTTGTCGCTTCGCTCCCCGAAACGTGCCACAACGGGGAAGCTCGCAACGGTGATGACAGCTCCGACCGCCACCGCCCAACGGAGGCTGCGACCGAGCCCCGGTCGTCCCAGCGACGCGAAACCCGCTCCGGCCAGCAGGACCACCGGCAACACGATCAGGTCGTGCACCAGCGCACCGCCGATCAACCAGGTGAACCATGACGCGGGCGCTGTGCGCTCGGCCGCGGCGAAGAC
>JBPCTP010000459.1:0-5818 GCA_051011615.1 Microthrixaceae bacterium
TGGCGTTTGGGCCCCTCGGTCGTCCCCGCCGGGGCGTGCATTCGCTACCGGCGGGGCATCTTGATCGCCTTGTCGGCGATGATGTTCTTCTGCACCTCGGTGGTACCCGCCCCGATGGAGGTGTACCGCTGGAACACGTACAGGCGGTTCCAGGCCCCACCGTCGATGGCATTGTCGGCACCCTTGGCGTAGAGGGCATCAGGGCCGAGCAGATCCATGGCCAACTCGGCGAGGGTCTGGGCCAGGTAGCTCCATTGGAGCTTGGCGAGGGGCACCTCCGGCCAGTTCTTCTCGTTTCGAAGGATCTTCGACAATGCCCGGTAGTTGAGCAGCTTGGTGTACTCGATGCGTGTGTGGGCATCCGCGATCCGTTCGCGCATGGCCGGATCCTTGAGTGCGTCGGGGTTGACCGATGCCGCGAGGTTGACCATGGCATCGAGGTCCGACCGCATGCCGATCGCAAGTCCCGCTGTGCCCACTCGTTCGGAGCCGAGAGTGCCCATCGCCACGAGCCAGCCTTCGCCTTCTCCTCCGAGGCGATAGTCCACCGGCACCCTGGCGTCGTCGAACACGACCGAACAGAACATCTCCTCGCCGGCGATGTCACGGATCGGCGTGATGGTGATGCCGGGCGTCTCGAGGTCGATGATCAGCGCCGTGATGCCGTCATGTTTGCGGCCATCGGCAATGGCCTCGGGGTCGGTGCGCACCAGGAACAGACCCCACTTGGCGATATGTGCAGAGGAGGTCCAGGTCTTCTCGCCGTTGAGCACGTAGTGATCGCCGTCGCGCACCGCAACCGTGCGCAGGTTCGCCAGGTCCGATCCCGCTTCGGGTTCGGAAAACCCCTGGCACCAGTGGTCATGGGCATCGAGGATGTTGGGGATCCATTGGTTCTTCTGTTCGTCGGTGCCCCAGCGGATGATCATGGGGCCGATCTGCCAGAGCCCGTTGGTGTTGTAGATACCGGGCGTGCGGTAACGCGCCATCGTCTCGGAGTAGATGACGTTCTGCGCGACCGTGGCGTCGCGTCCACCCCACTCAGTCGGCCAGGAGATCGCTGCCCATCGGCCTTCGTTCAGCTTGCGCTGCCATGCGCGACGGCGCTCCATCTGGCCCATGACGCCCCCGCTGCCCGCACCAGCGGTACCGCCCTCCGCTTCCTGGGAGGGTCCGCTCTGCTTCTCCGGCTCGGATCCAGCGGCCGTCGGGTCGTCCTCTGACCACTCGGCGAGGAACTTCGGCAGGTTGTCATCGAGCCAGTCGGTCAACTCCGCGCGGAAGGCTTCGTCGGCCTCGGAGTGGGAGAAGTCCATGGCCCGACAGTAGCCAGAACCTGACGTCCGTGTCAGTCGGTTGGCCCTCGGCTGTGGGGGACAACACAGCAGTGATGCTGTTTCACTCGGCAGTGATGCTGTTTCACTCGGCAGTGATGCCGACTTCGCGCACGTCCTCGTCCACATAGGCCGCAGTTCGTTCGGCCGGCAGGCGCAGCTTGACCGCCAGGGGGAAGATCGCCACTGCAAGCAGGGCGGTGGCGGCGGAGCCCCAGAAGGGTGACAACACGTTGTGACCATCCCCGAATCCGCCGATCCAGGAGAGAAGGAAGAGCCCGCCGAACCAGGGGAGCAGCCAGGCGGCTTCTCGGATGTCGAACTCCTCGGTAAGGTCGGTCGTGGCTGCGTCGGACGATGCGTACGCCCCAGAAGCGCGACGGGCTCGCGTGCGCCAGACCCTCCAGGCGAAGATCACGCCACCCAGCACGATCGGAACGGCGATGCGCTTGAGGGTGTCCCAACCCGTCCAGTGAACGATCAGTCCGACGATCACGAACGACACGTAACCCACCAGAAGTGGGTGTCGCAGTCGGAATGGACGATGTCTGTCGGGCAGCTGGTGGCGCAGGGCCACCAGGGTGACCGGGCCGGCGCAGAACGACAGCACGATCGCGGCGGTGTTGAAGGTGAGGATCTCCTGCCATCCGTCGCGGAACACAAGCAGCACAACCATGCCGACGACCATGTTCATCACCAGGGAGCGAAGTGGAACCCCGCGGTTGGAAAAACGCTGGATCGACGCGGGGAAGAGTCCGTCGCGACTCACCGCGACGGACAGGCGTGCGGTGGAGGCGGAGGCGACCAGGCCGGCGCCGAGCGGGCCCGCTATCGCATCTGCCAGCACCAGGTTGGCGATGGCGGTGAAGCCCACCGCCGCGAGCACGGCGGTGATCGGCCCGTTGGCTCCGGCGAGCTTCAGCGACGCCCACCCGTCCTTGAGGGACTCCGGCGGCACCGCTCCGATGAACGCGAACTGCACGACCACGAACAACACGATGCAAATGAGCAACGAGACCGTCAGCGCGACGGGGACTGTCACCTGTGGTTTGCGTGCCTCTCCTGCCAGGTCGAGGGCGTGGCGGAACCCCAGGAAGGAGAACACGACACCACCCGTGGCGATTGCGGAGAAGATGCCGGTGATGCCGCTGGGTGCGAAGCCGTCGACGGTGAGATTCGACGAATCGAACTTGGTGAGCAGGAAGATCGCCGCCACCACGGGCACGATGATCTTGAACCAGGTGAGCGGGGTGTTGATCTGGTTGAAGAGCTTCACGCCGTAGGCATTGATGATCGTGAATACCCCCAGCAGGGCGAACGCCACCAGCAGTCCACCGAGGCTCAGGGGGTTGTTACCGGTGCCTGCTCCTTCGTTGAACAGCCACCGGAACGCCGATTCGTTACTGGCGTACTCGAGAAGCGCCTGCACTTCTATCGGCGCCGCAGTTACGTATCCGATCCATGCGACCCAGCCGATGAACATCCCCACGACGCTTCCGTGGCTGAACTGGGGCAGCCGGCCGAGGCCGCCGACCACCGGCAGCATGGCTGCCACCTCTGCGAAGGGCAGTGCCGTGACGAGCACCATCGCTCCACCCAGGAGCCAGGCGATGATCGCCGCCGGGCCTGCGACACGGGCCGCGAAGAGCGGTCCGAACAGCCAACCGGAGCCCACGACGCCGCCCACCGCGACGAATGTCAGGCCGATCGGACCAATGACGCGTGTCGGACCTCCCGAAGTGCTTTGTGCAGAACCGGGCATCGCAACGACGATTCCACATCAGCCCCCGTGGGTGGACGATGCCCGCAGCCCGAGCGAGGCTTGGCCGAGCCAGCCGGGCGAGCTGACACGAGTGTCAGCTATCGTGCGCGTCCATGGAGTTCACCCTCGACGACGACCAGCAGGCGCTCGCCGAAACAGCCGGCCAGTTCCTCTCACAGCAGGCGCCCTCGAGTTTCGTGCGCGAGATGGTCGACGACGGTGGAACCGACGACACAAAGACCACACCTGAGTTCTTCGGGCAACTGGTGGACCTCGGGTGGGTGGGACTGCTCGTTCCCGAACGCCATGGCGGCGCCGGCATGGGAATGCTCGAGATGATGGTTGTGCTCGAGGCGATGGGACGGTTGCCGTTGCCGGGGCCGTTCCTCTCCTCGGCCGTTCTGGCCACCACAGCGGCTGACCGCCTCGGACTCGATGACCGCCTGGCCTCGCTCGCGACCGGCACCACCCGTGGCACGGTCGCCCTGGATGAGTCCGGAAACGGCGATGTCGTCGACCGAACCCGCACACGGGCATCCCGCAAGTCGGGTGCCTGGCGTCTGAGCGGCACCAAGACCGTGGTGCTCGATGTCAACAGCGCGGATTGGGTGCTGGTGCCCGCTCGGACCCAGGCGGGAATCCAGTCGTTCCTGATCCAGAGTCCGCGCGCCGAGGCTGAGCCGGGCCTGGACGTGACCCGCAACATCGGTCGCCTCGAGTTGGACGAAACACCCGCAGAGCTGGTCGGCCCCGACGGCGATCACAGCGAGATCTGGCGTCGCGTCGCGGACGACGGCGCTATTGCGCTCGCAGCCGAGTTGCTGGGCTGTATGCAGGCGAGCTTCGACCTTGCGGTCGAGTACGCCAAGGTACGGGTGCAGTTCGACAGGCCGATCGCCACCTTCCAGGCCACCAAGCACAAGGCAGCCGAGTTGCTGGAGCGGATCGAACTGACCCGGGTGGGAGTGCACTACGCGGCCTGGGCAAGCGACGCGGAGGATCCCGTGCGCGCTGAGGCCGCGGCGATGGTCAAGGCATTCGCGGGCCGGGCTGCGACCGAGGTGACCGGGGAGGGAATCCAGATCCATGGGGGAGTGGGATTCACCTGGGAGTGCGACGCCCACCTGCACTACCGACGCTCCAAGTCCAATGACCTGCTGCTCGGTGGTCATGGATCGTGGCGGGAGAAGGTTGCCGACAGCTACCTCGGGGCTGCCTGAGGCAGGACATCGAGGTCAGGATCGAGTCAGTCGTCCGAGGTGGGCTTGCGCCTGCGAGGCACGGAAGCTCCCAGGTTCCCTACTGCCAGGCCGACGACGGTCACCAGGAAGACCTGGCCGAACAGCGCCTCGAAGATCGCCAGTTGTTGTCCGAGGTCTCCCGCCGGAGTCAGGTTCCCGTATCCGAGTGTCGTCAGGGTGACGAAGCTGAAGAACTGGTAGTCCATTGCCGAGGCTGCATCAGTTCCCGCGAAGAAGGGCTCTCCGGTGGCCTGTGCGATCAACCGGTAGGTCACTGCGAAGAACACGCCGAACTGCATGTAGGCCGCCAGCAGCCCGGCAAGGCTGTCGACGGTTATCTTCGGGCGGGCACCGAGACGCATCACCACCACGACCGGCGTGACCAGCAGAAGTACCGATAACAGCGCCAACGACACGGTGGTGAGCCAGTCCTCCGCGGAGCCGTACTCGCGGGTGAGGATCGTGACCGCCACCATCGCAGCCACGGCGATGTAGCCGCCTCGCAACACGGACCGGTTCGCATGGCTGCGGCGTAGCGCCACCACGGCGGTGCAGCCGATCAGTACCGCCGCTGCCATCCGGCCCCAGATGCCGTCGGCCAGGAACGGGATGACCGCCACAACCAGCACGGTGAGCCACAGAACCGGGGCGAGCGGTCGGTGAGCGCCGAACTCGCCTGTCGTAGCGGCCATGTTCGCAATGTTGGTCTCGGCGACCGGACGATGGGCGGATGGGGCCGCGTTCGCCACGGCCGGTAGCCGGGCGACGTCAATCCAGCTGTGAAGCCGAGCCGCTAGTGAGCAGGGCATCCACCTCGGACTCCCGTAGACCTGCGACCTCGCGCAGCACCTCCACGGTGTGTTCGCCGAGGCGGGGTGCGGGCGCCGGGCTGTGTGGCGGCTCCGAGACGAATCGTGTCGCCGTGCCCTGTTGGCGTATCGGGCCCACCACGGGGTCATCAACCGTTACGAGGTCGCCCCTTGCCGCCATGTGCGGGTCGGTGGCGATGTCCTGCGCGGAATACGCGGTCGCCACTGGCACATCGTGTTCGACAGCCACCTTCTCCACCTCCGTCGCAGGCCGCTCCGAGGCCCACAGCGCCACGATGCCGTTGATCAGATCGCTGTTGGAGGCGCGGTCGGCGAGAGTCTTGAACCTTGGATCCTCGATGAGGTCGGGCCGCTGCATTGCGTTGCACAGGCGGGTGAAGTTGGCGTCTGAACCTGCCACGAGACATACGTATCGTCCGTCTGCACACAGATAGTTGTCGAGCGGCGCGGAGGTGCTGAGACGGTTGCCCTCGCGTCCCCTGACGATCCCGAGTCGATCGTGGCCGGCGATGGTCCATTCGAGGATGCGCAGGATCGATCCGTACAGACACGCGTCCACAACGGCTCCCTCTCCGGTGCCGGTGCGGCGGTTGTCCCGCCGGTAGAGGGCTGCGACAGCCGCATGTGCCGAGAACGTGCCCGTGAGGTAGT
>JBPCTP010000460.1:0-3320 GCA_051011615.1 Microthrixaceae bacterium
GTTCGCGGACCGGACGTTCTCGGTGGTCAACGGCCTGACCTTCGCCGTGTATGGCGGGATGGGTGTGGTGTTCTTCCTGATGTCGCTGCAGCTTCAGGTGACTGCGGGCTGGTCGCCGCTGCAGGCGGGTACCGCGATGCTGCCGGTGACATTGATCATGCTCCTGCTGTCGTCGCGCAGTGGCGACCTCGCAACCCGCATCGGTGCACGCCTGCCGCTGACCGTCGGCCCGATCGGCGTGGCGCTCGGAATGTTGCTTATGACTCGCATTGGTCCGGATGCCTCGTTCGTGGCCGACGTACTGCCGGCGACGATCGTGTTCGGCCTGGGACTGGCGCTGATCGTGGCGCCGCTCACCACGACAGCGCTCGGGGCGGTTCCCGACGAACGTGTCGGGTCGGCCTCGGGTGTGAACAACGCTGTTGCACGCACCGCCGGACTGCTCTCGGTGGCGGCAATTCCGGGACTCGTCGGGCTCACCGGCGACGCCCTGAGTGATCCGGCGAGGCTCGGTCCGGGCTTCGAGCGTGCAATGGTGGTCTCTGCCGTGATCGTCGGGCTGGCGGGACTGGTGGCGTTCGCGCTGTTGCCGAGATCCTCGGTGTCCGCCGAACGCTGCACCCGCCACGACAAGCTCATCATCCACAGGCCGTGCCCGGTGGACGGCGCCGGATCCTCGGTGGAGCCGGCGGTCGCGGCCGGTCGTTAGATGTTGCTGGGGGTCTGAGCCTTACGATCGCCCCGTGAACGATCATCCACACACGCCGCAACCCCCGGAAGCTCAACGAAATCGACCGTTCCGATTCTGCGTGCAGGCATCCCACATGGGCGCACCGGAGGAGCTGCGCCCCCTGGCCCGCAAGGCCGAGGACCTGGGAGTCTCGGTGCTCACCGTGGCGGACCATCTCGATGACCAGCTGTCGCCCTTCGCGGCGCTGACAGCGGCCGCGGACGCGACAAGCACTCTGCGGGTCGGCACGCTTGTGCTGTCGAATGACTTCCGCCATCCGGTGATGACTGCCAAGGAAGCAGCGACGGTGGATCGGCTCAGCGGCGGTCGTCTCGAGCTCGGCCTCGGAGCCGGTTGGATGCTCGACGACTATCGCTCATCTGGGATCACACTTGATCCGCCGGGGGTTCGCATCCAACGCCTCGACGAGGCGCTGCAGATTATCCGGGCACTCTGGACCGGAGAGCCTGTCGATCACCACGGGTCCAACTACGACCTCGACGGCATGGTGCTCGCACCGCTGCCCCTGCAGCGCCCCGGGCCGCCACTATGCGTAGGAGGTGGTGGGCGCAAGGTGCTGGAGGTGGCGGCGCGCTGGGCCGATGTCATCCACCTGAATCCTGCGCTTCCGGCCGGTGTGATCGACCATCGGGCGGGGCCGACCTCAACGGCTGCTGCGACCGACTCGAAGCTTGCATGGATCCGCGAGGCCGCCGGCGAGCGTTTCGCGAACATCGAGCTGGGCACCCGCATCCACCTCGCGTTCGTCACCGACGCCCGCGACCAGACCTACGACGAACTCTCTGGTGGCTTCGGACTGAGTGCAGAGGCGGCGAAGGGATCACCGCACGCGCTCGTCGGCACGGTGGATCAGATCGTGGAGGATCTCGAGGAACGCCGGGAACGTTTCGGTATCTCCAACATCGGTCTCTCGGCTTCCGCGATCGACGACCTGGCGCCTGTAATCGCACGTCTGGCCGGCATGTAGGGGAACGGCTGAAGCCGGTTCAGCTCAGGGCTGTCTGGCGTTGCGCAGCACCCGGCCGAAGCCGTCCTGTGTGCCGAAACCGTCGCCGCGTTCGACCGTCTCCCCGTCCCAGGCGAGGCGACCGTTGACGAGAACGGCCTTCACTGCTCCGTCGCCACGGTTCACGAGCCGATCGAGTTCGATGTCGGGCATCGGTGCCTCGGTCACCTCATCGACTCGATCGTCGAGAGCTGTGGGGTCGATCACCACGACATCGGCGCGGTCGCCGATGCGGATGTGGCCGGCGTCGATGCCGAGGTAGTCGGCGAGTTCTCCGGTCACGCGGTGCACCGCCCGGCCCAGTGGGATCACGTCCTTGCCGGCTTCGGTGCGCTTGCGAACCAGCCGAAGAAGGTGCAGCGGGAAGTTGTAGAAGGCCATGTTGCGCAGGTGGGCGCCGGCGTCGGAGAACCCGATCTGGGCCTGGGGGTGCTCGACGATCCAGGCGACGGACTCCTCGTCGGTGTTGCCGACCGTTGTGGTCCACCGGAGTTGGTTGCCGTATTCGGCTGCCAGGTCGAGGAACGTGTCCACGCGATCACTGCTGCGTTGCTTCGCGACCTCGGCGAAGGTGAGGCCGACCAGGGATTCGTCGGGACAGTCCACGATGCGTGCCTCGGTGAGGTCCCGGTGGTAGGCCCGACCCTTGATCTTGTTGGTCCACTGTTTGCGGAACCGTTCCCGGTACTGCGGGTCGCTCAAGAGATCTGAGCGGGCTGATTCGGCGAGGTGCAGCACCTCGGTTCCCGCTCCGATCTCCTCCATCACCGGGTTCTCCAGACCGTCGGTCCAGAGCCGGAAGGGCTGGGGCAGTGCCTGGAGCTTCACGTCGGCGCGTCCGAGCCGGCGTGCGGTGGACAGAACGCCGCCGAGCATCTTGTAGGCGTACGGGGCGGCCTTGATGTCCATCAGCGAGATGACGGTTGTGCGCAGCGTCTTGCGGCCGATGCCGTGCGCATTGGCAGCGAACAGCAGCAGGTTCCAGCGTTGTGAGATGTCAGGAACGCCCTCGAGGATCGCGTCGCGCCGACGAAGCGTGTGGGACAGGAAACGGTATTCCTTCCACTTCGCGTACACCGATGGCGTGGGTCGGCTGCGGTAGCGGTCGCCGTCCATCTTGTCCCAGGGCAGGGTGTTTATCGACAGGCCCAGGTAGCCGGCGTCGAGTGCCTCGTTGAGCAGTTCATCCATCTGCTGCAGCTCGGCATCAGTTGGCTCGATGTCCTCGTCGAGCGAACGGCCGAGACCCATCACATGTGCGCGAATCGCGGAGTGGCCAAGGAAGGAACAGACATTCGGTCCGAGGGGCAGCTCGTCCAGGTGATCGAGGTACTCCGGTGGTGTCTTCCAGTCCTTGATCCGTTCGAGAAGGGGGAGCACCTCTTCGCGGGGCACGCCTTCGACCCGGCAGAACATGTCCGCCAGGTCTTCGGCTTCACCGATCGCGAATGAGAGCCCGCAGCTGCCGACCAGGACGGTGGTGACCCCGTGGCGCACCGACTCGGTGAGTCCTGCGTCGAGTTCCACCTCGGCGTCGTAGTGCGTGTGCAGATCCACGAAACC
>JBPCTP010000461.1:0-2752 GCA_051011615.1 Microthrixaceae bacterium
GGTCTGGACGAGCTACGCACAGTTTGCCGACAACGGACTCTGTCTCGCACGAACCGACCCCGAGGCCCGCAAGCACCACGGCATCTCGGCCTTCGCTGTGGAGATGGATTCTCCGGGTGTGGAGGTACGTCCCCTCGTGCAGAGCACCGGCGAAGCGGAGTTCAACGAGGTGTTCTTCGACGGTGCATTCGTTGCAGACGATGCGCTCATCGGTCCGCTCAACGAGGGTTGGCGGGTTTCCCAGTCGACCCTGGGACACGAGCGCGGGGTCAACCCCCGCCAACTCGTGATCCACATCCAGCACCTCGAGGAGCTCCTGAAGCTTGCCGAGGCCACCGGCGCCCTCGACGAACAGAGACTCGCTCGGCAACTCGCCGAGGCGTTCGTCGAGGTGAAGCTCTTCCAACTGCACAACTGGCGCTCACTCTCACGTCTGGAACGCGGCGAGTCCCCGGGCCCGGAGGGATCCACGCTCAAGCTCTACTGGTCCGAGATGTCCAAGCGCCTGCACTCGAGCGCGCTGGACGTACTCGGCGACGATGCCTCACTCGCACGCGGTGCCGGCGGGCTCCCCGGAGACGGGGAATGGCAGCGCTCCTGGCTGTACTACCTGTCATCATCGGTCTTCGCCGGCACCAACGAGATCCAGCGGAACGTGATAGGCGAACGTGTGTTGGACCTACCCAGAGAGCCCCGATGACCGAAACCGAGCGACCCGACCAGCCAGACTCCGAGCAGATGGCGATGCCCAACGGCACTGTGACCTACGCCGTGGACGGCGCCGTGGCACGCGTGACGATGGCCAGACCCGAGGTCGCCAATGCCCTCGATGCGGCGATGATCAACGATCTCGATTCAGCCCTGGTGCTTGCGGAGGCCGACCCCGGCGTGCGGGTGATCATCCTCTCGGGACAGGGCAAACACTTCTGCTCCGGTCACGACCTCAGCGAGTTGATGGCCGGTGAGGAACACTGGGCAGCGATGCGCGACACGCCCGAGGGGAAGCTCGAACATGAGACCACCATGTACCTCGAACCGTGCCTGCGTTGGCGCAACACCGACAAGATAACCATCGCAGCGGTGCAGGGGGCATGCGCAGCCGCCGGACTGATGCTGGCATGCATGTGCGATCTGATCGTGGCCTCAGAGGATGCGCGTTTCTCCAACCCCGTGCTTCGAATGAGTGGGGCCGGAGTGGAGCTGTTGGTCGAGCCGTGGGAACTCGGGGCCCGGCGGGCAAAGGAATTCCTGCTGTGCGCACGCAAGCTCTCAGCCGCTGAAGCGGAGCAGGCCGGAATGGTGAACCGTGTCGTTCCCGGCGACGACCTTTCCACCGCTGCGCACGCGATGGCGGCGGAAGTGGCTCTGGTTCCGCCGGTGACAGCCGCCGCGGTGAAGGGCACGATCAACTTCACCCTGGACCGTGCGGGCCAGTCGGATTCCTGGCAGCACCACTTCATGGTTCACCAGTTCGTGTCAGCCACCGACACGGCGACCTCGTTGGCCGACAAGCGATCCGCCGGTGGGATGGACGGCGTCAAGCGCGAGCAGGGCTCCTGATCGGCGCCACAGATCTGGAACCGGTGGCGCAACCGGCTCGCTAGCGGAGCTCGAAGGACTCGCGCACAGCGTTCTCGAAATCTGCCTGAACCGCTGATGCGTGCACGTCACGCAACTCGGCGAGTGAGCGATGCCCCGTGTCCCGCTCACGATCCCACTCATCCGCGAACGATCCGGAAGTGATCTCGACCACGAGGGCACGCATGATCTCCGCAACGTCCAGGTCGTCAAAGCGGCCTCGTCGTGACAGTTGGCCGTACTGGGAAGTGGGTGAGTGCCGGTCGAGCTGGGCCACGAATCCCTCCTCGCGGAGCAGCCGGTAGTTCCTCTCCACTTCACCGGAGAGGTACAGCTCGCACAGGACCGCTTCGAGTGGTATCCCCTGCTCGATCATGACGGTCACGAATGCCTGGTTCACATGGGTCAGCACCGGAGAGAGCAACTGCTCCACGGACAGATCGAGCACGGCCTCCTGTGCTGCGGTCATCTCGATGCCACCTCGCTTGAGACCACCGATGGCAGTAGCCAGCGCGAGCATGCGACCCCTGGCGGCGCCGGTGCGGTCCTGCACCACCCCGATTGCGGTGATGAAGCCCGATCCGTCGAGGTAGCCGGCACGCACTTCAGAGCCCAGCATTCGCGGAGCGATCATCACGATGTCCCCGGACACTTCCAGCCGATCGAACGCGGGCGTGTACCCAGATGCAACGACGACAGTCGACTCGGGCGAATAGTCGATCCCCAGTTCCGGAATTGCATCGTCGGGCACGAGCAGGCAGACCAGGTCAGCCACGGCCGCCGATGGGATGTCGGCGACTTCGAAACCGTCCTCGGTGGCCTGCGCCTTCGACTCGTCTGCCCTGACACAAACCATCGGGGTACTGCCACTGTCGCGCAGGTTCAACGCCCAACTTCGTCCCTGGTTGCCATAGCCGACGATCGCGACCCGTGCGTCCTGGAGCGCGTTCGGATCAGCATCGGATTCGTACAGGATCGCCATGATCGGGGACCCTAGCCCGGCTGGGCGTCCCGCGATCCGCTGCGCCGGTGCGGTTGCATGAGGGCACCGGCCGCGCGGTCGGGCGTGGCGTTCTGCACGAACTCATCCCATGGCACCGCACGCGAAAACAGCAAGCCCTGCGCTTCGTCGCATCGGGCGCTCTGGAGCCATGACGGCTGATCGGCTGTCTCC
>JBPCTP010000462.1:0-4905 GCA_051011615.1 Microthrixaceae bacterium
GCCGGGGGCACCTGCCGCTCAGGGGCAGGGAGCGGCGCCTGCTCTCCGGCCTTGGCGCGCTCAGGTAACGATCGCGCTCATCTGTACCTGCTTGATCAGGCCCCTTCGGTGGCCCAGTCGAGCGAGCGCGCCACCGCGCGCCGCCACATAGCGTGACTCGAGTCGACCCCTTCCTTCTCGGCTGACGGGTCGAACTTGCGGTCGGCTCGCCAGGTTGACGAGACCTCCGACGCGTCGGCCCACATGCCGACTCCCAGACCGGCCAGATAGGCGGCGCCCAGAGCGGTCGTCTCGCCGACCGAGGCGCGTGTCACGGGTACGCCGAGCTGATCCGCCTGAAGCTGGCACAACAGGTCCATCACGGCAGCGCCGCCGTCGACTCGCAGCTCCTCGGGAGGTTTGTTCGATGCCGCGGACATCGCATCAACGACGTCGCGTGTCTGGTGGACCATCGACTCGACCACGGCGCGAGCGACGTGTGCGCGGGTCGTGCCGCGGGTTATCCCGACCATCGTGGCTCGGGCGCGCGGATCCCACCATGGCGACCCCAACCCGGTGAAGGCGGGTACGAAGAACACGCCTTCGGTGTCCTCGACGGATTCGGCCAGCGGTCCACACTCGGCGGCATCGGAGAGGATGCCGAGACCGTCGCGCAACCAGCCGACGGCCGAGCCGGTGGAGAAGATGGCACCCTCGAGCGCGAAGTGGGTGACCGTCGCCTCAGGTGAACCCAGCAGGTGGCCGGGAAGTGTCCATGCGATGGTCGAGAGAAGCTCCTCGGTTGGCGCCGGACACTGCTCGCCGACGTTCATGAGCACGAACGAACCGGTGCCGTAGGTGTTCTTGACCATCCCCGGCGACAGGCAAGCCTGGCCGAAGAGCGACGACTGCTGGTCGCCCGCCATTCCCGCGATCGGGATGCCCCCGCCGGCGGAGCAGTCCGCGCTGGTGGTCCCGAACACTCCGGAGCAAGGCAGCACCTCGGGCAATGCAGCGACCGGCACACCGAACAGGTCACACAGCTCCGGGGACCAGGACTGCGTGGTGATGTCCAACAGCATCGTGCGTGAAGCGTTGGAGACATCGGTTGCGTGCACGACTCCACCGGTGAGATTCCAGAGCAACCAGGAATCGATCGTGCCCAGCCTCAGGTCATCGTCGGCCTCCACGCCCCCGGGCCCCAGTAGCCACTCGATCTTGCTGGCGGAGAAGTAGGGGTCGAGCACCAGCCCGGTGAGCGAGCGGACCAGGTCGAGATTGCCCTGGGCCTCGAGGTCGTCGCAGCGATCTGCTGTACGGCGGTCCTGCCAGACGATCGCGGAATGACGGGGAAGTCCACTGCGGGCATCCCAGGCAACGATCGTTTCGCGCTGGACCGTGATCCCCAACGCAGCAATGGGTTCGCCACCGAGCGCCGCCGCCACCTCCGCGAGCGTCTCCTGGGTGACCTTCCAGATCTCTTGCGCGTCGTGTTCGACCCATCCCGGCCGCGGGAAGTGCTGTGTGAACTCGCGTTGTGCCACATGGCCGGGTCGGCCGTCGTCGCCGACCGCGAAGGACCGAACGCTGGTGGTGCCTGCATCGATGGAGATGACCCACGCCATGGCGGCAGGATATTGCCCACGGGCACCCCGGCGTGTCGTGGGGAGCTGTAAGGGCTAACGGGCTAGCTCGGACACGTGTCACGAAGTTCTGTCCGGCGGTTCTCCAGGATCTCCTCCTGGACGGGGGAAACCTGCGTCGTTTCCCCGAGCGGCTCGGCAAGCAGCTCGGAGTAGTCGCAGGCATTCACCACCGACACGGTCCCGCGGTCCGGGTCCAGCGAGGTGACGTCGATCGGCTCACCGTCCACGGCGAATCGCACACCGTCGACCTCGTCGAGCCCGGTCAGGGTCATGACGATCTGGCCAATGGCACGACTGCTGCCGGGGCCCACGACGTCCTCGAATCCTTCTGAAAGGTCCACCTCGGTGATCCCGTCAAGGGTCTGTGTTCCCAGCAGTTCCGTTCCGGCCGGAATCGCGTTCGACAAACCCTCGCCCTCAACGGAGGTGGGTGGCACCAACAAGGTCTCGATGAAGGCATCCGGCGAAAAGGCCGAGACGGGCCGAAGTGCCGGCACCAGCTTCTCGGCCTGGACGAACCAGAAGACGGCCCGTTCGGGGCCGGGGTTTTCGGTGGGTACCGATGTGGAGGTGGTCGTGCTCGCCGGTAGCGCCCGGGGCGAGTCGTCCGTTCCGATTCCACACCCGCCGACCATCGCTGTGACCGCCACGATCAATGCCGCCGCCGGTACGGATCGGTGTATCGAAATCCCGCTCACCGGTGTGCCTCGTCGTCGGTTTCACGTATCACCAAGGCCTGGTGTTCGCCGGTGAGGGTGAGGTTGCTGGTCGACTCGGGTGTGGCGGCACTCAGGTCGTCGGACTCGTCCTCGTGCTCGTGGCGGACTTCCAATAGGGGGAGTTCCACCACGAACCGGGCGCCCTGGCCGCCATCGGAGCGGTCCTCCACCCAGATGCTGCCTGCCTGGAGGCGTGCGTGTTCCGCTGCCAGGGCCAGGCCCAGACCGACACCCACGTCCGCTCCGCGGGCTCCGCCCTGGTCGCCTCGGTTGAAACGATCGAACACGGCTTCTCGCTGTTTCTCGGGGACTCCGGGACCCTCGTCCTCCACCGCGATGCGTACGGTCGCCTCTGCGGTGGGGCTCTCGGGGTCGTGTCGGGACACCGTGACGGCAGTGGCCCCGCCGGCGTACTTGTCGGCGTTGTTCAGGAAGTTGGCGAGGATCCGTGCGAGGCGGCGCTTGTCGCAGGCGATGACCAGGTCTTCGACGTCCGGATCCGTCTCGACGGGAACCGAGTCGTCTGTGAGGCTCGACACGGTTGTCCTCACCGTGGGAGCCAGTAGGACGTCATCGAGCTCGAGGCGCACCGCACCGGCGTCGAAGCGGGACATCTCGAGCAGGTCCTCCACAAGCTGTGTGAAGCGGGTGAGGTCCAGCTCAAGCAGGTCCAGCGCCTGCTGGGCACGTTCGGGCATGTCGGTGCGGTTGTTGTCGAGCACCTGGAGTCCCGCATTGAGTGTGGTCAGCGGCGATCGCAGCTCGTGGCTGACATCGCTGGCGAAGCGGGCGTCACGGTTGATACGCGCCTGCAACGCCTGCAGCATGCCGTTGAAATTCTCCACGAGGGGAGCGAGATCCGGGTCGTGGCGTACCTGGTCGTAGTCGAGGCGCGTGTCGAGCTGGCCTGCTGCGACCGACTGGGCAGCCTGTGACACGCGGGTCAGGGGTCGGATCGTCACACGACTCGCCCAGTACCCGAGCACTGCTGCTGCGACAGTCGACGCGATCACGGCTGCGGCGAGCGCGAGACGGATCGACGACAGGGCATCTTCGATGTCGCCCAGCAGCGTGACTTCGTAGAAAGCGGCCTGCTTGTCAGGTATCGGTACCGCAACAGCAACGACGGTCTCCCCGTCGGAGTCGTAGCGCATTATGGCGGGGTCCTCGTCGTTGAAGCCGGCCTCCGCCAGGGAGTCGGGCAGCTGCTCCACGTCGAAGCGTGGATCCAGCGGCTGGGTGTTTGCGCCACCGTCCCAGGCGACCATCGGCTTGCCCACTTCCGACAAGGAGCTCAGGGTGCTGAGGAGTTCTGCCCGGTCTGCCTCGGTGAGGTCCTTGCCGGCGATCACCGTCGCATTGGCCAGGGCACGCTGGCTGGCTGCGTCTTCGCGAGCGTCAAGGAGCACCTGCCGCGCCACGGTGTAGACGGTGAGCGACACCGCTGTGGACAGCAGCAGTGACAACGCAGCGACCGCAAGGGCTATTCGGGCGCGTAGGCCGAAACGCAACTCGGCCCCCGAGGAGGCGGTCGTCCCAGCGTCGTCACCCGCGTCGGTGTCCGATGCCATGGCGGTGACGCGGGCCTAGCTCTGGAGCTTGTAGCCGAGGCCGCGGACCGTGATGATGTGGGTGGGGTTGGCCGGGTCGTTCTCGACCTTGGTGCGCAGCCTTCGAATGTGGACGTCCACCAGGCGTCCAT
This sequence comes from Microthrixaceae bacterium, assembly GCA_051011615.1. Taxonomy (GTDB): domain Bacteria; phylum Actinomycetota; class Acidimicrobiia; order Acidimicrobiales; family Microtrichaceae; genus JBPCTP01. The sequence continues at coordinate 4,047 of JBPCTP010000462.1, forward strand.
CGCCGAAGACTCCGTGGCCCCACACCCGCTCCAGCAGGTCCTCTCGCGAAAGGACCACGCCGGGCTGGTCGGCCAGCTCCACCAGCAGCTTGAACTCGGTCTTGGTGAGGTGAACGGGTTCGCCGTTGCGCAACACCAACCCCTCCTGGGGCACCAGTTCCAGCTCGCCGAATACCAGATGAGGTGTTCCGGGGGCGGGAGTCCGGGCACGGCGCAGCATCGCCCTTATGCGCGCGGACAGCTCCTTGGGTACGAAGGGCTTGGTGAGATAGTCGTCCGCACCGGCCTCGAGTCCGGCGACCACGTCGTGGGTGTCGGCACGAGCGGTGACCATCACGATCGGCACGTCGCTCTGGCGTCTGATCGAGCGGCAGACCTCGAATCCGTCGACGCCCGGCAACATGATGTCGATCAAAACCACATCAGCGTTTGCTCCGGGAAAATCGGAAATGGCCTCTTCGCCGGTTTCGGACTCGATCACGTTCCAGCCCTCGTCCTCGAGTGCCAGGCGCACCGAGGTGCGGATTCGTTCGTCGTCCTCGACTGTCAGGATCGTTGTTCCCACCGCTGCATTGTCGCCCATGAACGTTGCCCGCGCAGGGCAAAGGCCCAACAACCTTGCCCGTTCACCTTCCCCGACCGACGGGGCCTCCGCAGCGCTGGGGCATCTGCCCAGGCGAAGGTCCTTGTAGTCGGGCCTTGCCGGGGCGAAAATGCTCAGGTCTGGCTGGGGACGTGCCGACGGGGAATCCGAGGAGCGACTCATGTCACAGAACCAGCACCCAGATGCGTCGTCGCCGGGGCCTGCTGCGTCGCAGCCCCACCTACCCGGCCACGAACCGGTGGCCCTGATCGACGC
>JBPCTP010000463.1:0-9424 GCA_051011615.1 Microthrixaceae bacterium
CCCCACTGCGTCGATCCCGTCCCAGCCCACTGCGACCGTCGGCGGAACCACCTCCAGGAACTCGACCAGCAGTGGTGGAGCGTCGGTTTCCGTCGCCGGCTGACCGGCCGAACGTCGCCAACCTCAGCGCACTGAGGACGAGACCACGATTCGTACTCCGAGTTGTTCGTCGTTGCCCACCACCCATCGCCCTTGGGCGACCTTCGTCGCTCCGGGGATGGTCTCCGGGTCGTCGTAGTTGAAATAGAGGTGCCGCACCCGCCCGGGGTGGTCGCCGAGGAAGTCGACCAGATCTCCGTTGGCTGCTTCGAGCAGCCTCAGACGTCCTGATCCCTCCCATCCCAACTCGACCCAATGGTTGCCGTCGAGTGCTGCACCCGTCGACGTGATGTGGCCCCTTAGCCCGTCCCGGAAGAGTTCCACGGCCGGCTCGAGGTCCGCGACACAGTGCACAACCCGGCCGAACCCGGCTACCGGGTGGTCGAAACCAAGCTCCACGAAGCCTTCAGGCGGGTCCGAAGGCACCAGATTGCTGCCATCGGTCTGGGCCACCTGCAGCATCACTCCGTGCACCAGCTGTGGTGCGTAGAGCGCCTCCTGCCAGCCCGGGTCGTCGCGCCGCACCGACCCAGGCTCAAGTCCGAAAGCCCGAAGCGAGTCCATGGCTGCATCGAGGTCATCCACCACGAACGTGAGGTGGTGAACGCCCGGGCCACGCCGATCGAGAAACCTGCGTACGAACTCGCCGTCGTGATCGGGCTTCCGTTCATCGATGCTGGTCGCGGCGCCATCGGCATCTGGCAGCTCTTCGGGGTGCAACGTCTCGATGGTGAAGCCGTTTGCGAATCCCAACTGCATCCAGCTGTAGCCCGGGTGTTGACCGTTCGCGATGAAGCGGCCGCCGAGGGCCTCGGCCAGGATCGGCCACGCATCTGTCATTCGGTGAAGTGCCATCGCGGCATGGTCGAAACGAGCGACGAAGTCCGCGCCGGTTCCGTCTGGGTCTTCAGTTCCCACGTTCGCCGCCTCCGGAGTCCCCATCGCCGCCTGTGTGATAGAGGCTAGAGCGCCTGAGCTTGCCGAGCGAGGTCCGGGGGAGCTGACTGACCAACTCCACCTCTCGGGGCGCTGCCGCCTTTGGGAGGCTCGCCGAGACCCAATCGCGCATCGCCTGCAGCGTCGGGGGTGCAGCCCCCTCGGCCGGCACGATCACGGCCTTCACGCGCCTGCCCCATTCGGCGTCCGGCACACCGATCACCGCAGCCTCGGAAACACCCGGGTGCGTTTCCAGAAGCTGCTCCACGGGAGTCGGCCACACCTTTTCGCCACCGGTGTTGATCAGGTCGTCCGCGCGGCCTTCGACCTGCAGGCGGCCGTCGATCGGATGGATCCGACCGAGGTCACCGGTGCGCAGCCAGCCTGACGAATCGATCGCAGACGGGTCGAGAATCGCCTCATCGCCACTTCTGGGCCTGCGCCGGTACCCACTCATGGCTGTTGGCGTGCGCACCTCGATCGGACCGGACTCGCCGGTGTTTCCACTCGCACCGGCGATGCGTACCGAAACACCCGGTAGGGCCTGGCCTTCGTACACGATGCCTCCGTAAGTCTCGGTCATCCCGTAACCCGCAACCGTGTTGGCAGGCCGATCCGCGGGAATCGACGACCCCCCGAGCAGTATGCGTTGCCACAGCGTGGTGTCGATGCGCCGGAGGGCGGTTGGTACGAGCGACACGTGCGTGGCCCCGGCGGTGGCCGTTCGGTCAACTGCCGCCGCATCGAATCCGTCGTGGACGGTCAACTCGGCGCCTGTCAACCAAGAACGCGTGATGACCGACATGCCCGCAACGTGCGACAGGGGCAGGCAGCACAGCCAGTGCGTGGGGCCCACCCCCAGCGCGGTCGCGGTGGAGAAGGCCGATGCTTCGATGGACTGATGCGTATGCACGACGCCCTTCGGCTCGCCCGTCGTCCCGCTTGTCGCCACAACGAGCGCGTCGCCGGGCTCGACCGGCCACCCGCCCTCGGTCGAGTGGGTGCCCGATGCATCCACCCAGGTTCCGGCTCCGAGCCCAAGAGCGAGGTCGATTCGAAACTGCTGGGGGGCCTCCTGGGGAACAACCAACACGGCGTCACCGCGATCCCAGGCGCGCCGAACCGTGTCGAGGAACTCCGGTCCCGGCCGGAGATAGATCGCCAGCAGTTCTGCCACCAGCCACAAGACTGCCCCACGAGGAGCCGCATGGGTAGCCTTGGCGACCGATGCCACAAGGAGCACCAACCGGATGGCGCCTCTGGTGGCTGGGGGCGAGGCCGCGCACCCTGCCTGCTGCGATCGCTCCCGTGGTTGTGGGCACCGCAGCCGCTCTCGGCGATGGAGGTGATGCAACCGGCCCCGACGGTGTCATCTGGTGGCGTTTCGTGTGTGCGCTCGCGGTGGCCGTGTTCGTGCAGGTCGCCACCAACCTCGCCAACGACTACAGCGACGGAATCCGCGGCACCGACGACCCGGAGCAACGGGTTGGTCCTCCACGGCTGGTTGGCGACGGTCTCGCGACACCGGGAGCTGTCAAGCGGGCAATGCTCGTCTGTTTCGGTCTCACACTCGCTGCAGGCACCCCGCTGGTGCTGTTCGTCGATTGGCGACTTGCGTTGGTGGGTGTTGCTGCGGTGGCAGCGGGATGGTTCTACACCGGAGGCGCCAACCCCTATGGCTACGCCGGCCTCGGTGAGGCGTTCGTATTCGTGTTCTTCGGCCTCGTGGCGACCGCTGGATCCGCCTACGTGCAGACCGAGTCGGTATCCGCCACGGTCTGGGTGGCGGCAGCTTCCATGGGTTGCATCGCCACCGCCCTGCTCGTGGTCAACAACCTGCGTGACATCCCGGGCGACACCGCGGCCGGCAAGCGGACCCTGGCCGTACGCATCGGCGACCGCGCCACGCGAGGTCTTTACGTCGTTCTGTTGGTGTCAGCATTCGTGTTGGTGCCCGTGATGGTCGCCACCGGAGCCTCGCCCCTCGTTGCCCTGGCGCTGATCGGGGTAGTCATGGCCCGCCGTCCCGTGCTCGCTGTGCTTTCCGGAGCGCTGGGCGCCGCCCTGGTGCCCGTGCTGGTGGACACCGGTCGGATCCAGATGGTCTTCGGTGTTCTGGCGGCGGTGGGTCTGATCGTCACCGCGACTTGATCAGGCGCCGTTCGGCAGGGACTTGATCAGGCGCCATCGAGGGCTGAGAGGAAGTCCAGCACGACTCGGGCCGTGGCCTCGGGTGCCTCGAGGTGCGCTGCATGGCCGGCCCCGTCGATCGTGGTGACGCGGGCATTCGGTCCGATGGCTTCAGCCATGTCAGTCGCGACCTCGGTGAACTTCTGGTCGAGGGCACCGGAAAGCAGGAGTACCTCCGCCTCCAGCGACGGGAGTCGATCCCACAGGGGCTCCATCGACCCGGTGCCGGCGTTGCGAAGGGATCCTGCCAGTCCGACGGCGGTGTTCGCGTGGCGCTCGGAGGTGAAGCGCGCCCAGTCCGGGAGCGCAGCGAACATCGGGGCGTCCAGCCATTCGGAACAGAACTGTTCAACGCCAACCGACTCGACTCGCTGGGCGCGCTCGTCGTCGAGAAGGGCCCGTTCGGATCGCTCAGCGGCATCGGATATGCCGGCCGTGGCAGCCAGCAACACGAGCGAACGCACGGCCTCCGGATGGTCCAGGGCCAGCCGCAGTGCCACACGGCCACCCATCGAGTACCCGAACCAGTGCATCGACGCCTCAGTCGCGCCCGTCCGGCCGACCAGGAGATCCGCGGTCTCCACTATCGAGAGGGCTGCGGCGTCGGCTGAGCTGCCGTGGCCGGGCAGGTCCGGGTTGATCACCGGCCGCCTCAGGGCGACCTCATCTCGAAGTGGCCCAAGGCAGCGATGGTTCTGGGTGAATCCGTGCAGCATCACCATTGGTGCCGGCGCACCTCTGAGCGGTGCCGGGCCGGTGTCGCGCTCATTGGTCGGATCGTGGGTCAAGGCTGTCCACCGTAGGCTGCGTTGCCGATGAACGATCAGATCTCCCGAGGCGTGCCGGTGGCCGGACAAGCAGGTTCAGCGCCAGGCGTACCGGGCCTGCCGGGTGCCCCAGGAGCACGTGGCGCCCCGACGCCCGGAGGGGCCGTGACCCCCGGCGAACTCGGGGCGACCTTCGCCGCCACGCTGGCGGACGAGTGGGCCAGCGCAGGCATACGCCACGCCGTGCTGGCGCCTGGCTCGCGAAACACCCCGCTGGCCCTGGCACTCGACGCAGAGGCACGCCTGGAGCTGCACGTTGCACACGATGAGCGTGTTGCCGCGTTCATGGCGCTCGGGATCGGGGCCGCCACGGGCGTTCCGGCGTTGGTGGCCTGCACAAGCGGCACCGCAGCGACGCACTTCCATGCGGCAGTGGTCGAAGCGGACCTGGCTGCGGTCCCGATGATCGTCATCACGGCGGATCGGCCTGCGGAGCTCCACGGAGTACTGGCACCACAGACCATCGATCAGCGGGAACTCTACGGCAAGGCAGTGCGTTGGTACTGCGAACCTGGTCCACCGGCGGTCGGGTCATCGCCGTGGTGGAGGGACCTGGCGCGCGACGCACTCCAGCGTTGTTCGGGAAACCTTCCGGGCCCGGTGCACCTGAACCTGGCGTTCCGCGAACCCTTCGCGACCGAAGCGGGTGAACTTCCCCCGTCCCATGACGATTCCGCCAGCACGAGCACCGCAGGTCGGCTCCCCCCAGGGCGTGGAGTTCCGTGGGGCCCGACCGAAGAAGAGTTGGCGCGGATCGGGGGAGCCATCTCGGGACGCTCGGGCATGGTCGTCGCAGGAGCCCGGGCCGCACTCACCGAGGCGGAAGCCGAGACCGTTCTGGGTTTCGCCCAGGCATTGGGGTGGCCGGTGCTGGCCGACCCACTCTCGGGGCTGCGGGTGCCGCACCCAGCAGTGGTGACGGCGTTCGATTCCATAGTGCGGGCCGAATCGTTTGCACGGCACCACCGTCCGGAGGTGGTCCTGCATCTGGGTGGACTTCCCGCGTCCAAACCACTTCGCGAGTTCTGCAGGGATTCGGGCGCGCTGCACATCGCTGCTGACCGCTACGGCCGGATGCCGGATCCCGACCATGTCATCTCCGCTTCGTTCCCGGTGATTCCCGCCAACCTTGCCGAGGCCCTGTCCGCGATCTCGATCCAGTCGGCCGAGGCCGTGTGGCCGCAGGTGTGGAGTGCGGCTGAAACGTCGGCTCGAACGGCGATGGAGGGTACTGCAGGCACCGGGGCGGCGACCGAGCCGGCCATCGCCATGGACACGGTCTCCACGGTGCTTGAGGGCACCCACCTGGTCGTGTCGTCGTCGATGCCGATTCGCGACGTCGAGTCGTTCGCGGCCCCTCGCAGCGGACTCACAATTCATGCAAACCGCGGTGCCAACGGCATTGACGGCGTCACATCCACCGCGATCGGCGTGTCTGTTGGAAACGATGCGCCCACTGTGCTGCTCACAGGAGATATTGCACTGTTGCACGACGTAGGTGCGTTCGTTGCCCTCGTCGGGAGGGAACTCGACCTCACGGTGGTCGTGGTCGACAACGACGGCGGAGGCATATTCGAGTTCCTGCCACAGGCCGCCGCGCTGGAGAACGCTCGCTTCGAGCGACTGTTCGGCACTCCTCACGGCACGGACCTCTCCGCGGTCACAACCGCCTTCGGGGTGCCGACCGAGTCGGTCAACAGCCGAGCGGGCTTCAAGGCGGCCCTGGCCGGCGCTCAGGCACGTGGCGGCACCCGGGTGATCGTGGTTTCGACTGACCGATCGGCCAACGTGGCAGAACACCAACGTCTCCATGCAGCAGTGGCTGAGGGGCTGTAGGAACCCCCGGTCTACGATTGCGAAATGGGCAAGAGCGACAATGCGGGTACGCCAAGCGATCTGATAACGGGGATCACCGCCGCCGACCCGCCGAAGCCGCGCAAGCTGGGGGAATCGGTTGTCGCTCCCGGTCGGGTGTTGGGTTGGGCCGAGTTCGGCCACCCCGACGGCGACCCCGTGCTCTGGTTCCACGGCACACCGGGTGCGCGAACCCAGGTTCCACCGAGTGTCGACAAGGTGGCGCTCCAACGCGGATTTCGAATCATCGCGGTGGAGCGACCGGGCACTGGTTCATCCACGGATCACCAGTATGAGCGGATTCTCGACTTCGCCTCGGACATCGAAGCTGTCGTTGACGACCTCGGCATCGGACGTTTCGGAATGGTGGGCCTTTCTGGCGGCGGTCCCTATGTGCTCGCAGTGGCCCACGAGATGCCCGACCGTGTGATGGTCGGCACCCTGCTGGGAGGCATCGGGCCGACCCGTGGACCGGACGCTGTGTGGTCATACACACGCGTACTGCGCTTCATGGCGCCCACTCTCGAGTTGCTCCGCTCGCCGATCGGCTCGGCGTTCGGTCCCATCGTCGGAACACTCGAGACCATGGGCGAACAGGCTCTGGCCGTGTTCGCCGCACTCGTCGGTGGCTCGGATCGCGAGGTGCTCACCGAGCCCGAGTTCAGTGCGATGTTCGTCAACGACCTCGCCAACGCCAAGGAACTCAGGGCCGTCGCGCACGACATCGCGCTCTTCGCACGTCATTGGGGCTTTCTGCTGGAGGACGTGACCCCACCGGTGATCTGCTGGCAGGGGCTCGCCGACAGCATCGTGCCGCCATCACACGGCCATCACCAGGCGGCCCGGCTGCCCAATGCACAGCTGAGGGTGCGCCACGGCGAAGGGCATTTCGCGGGCTTCTCCGACGCCGTCGCAGTGCTCGACGCCATTCGGGAAGTCTGGGCCCTGGAGTCGATCGAGCCGATCGCGAACGAGACGGACTAGTTCGCGCTCTGGATTGTGAGTCGCCCGACTTCGGTGCTCGGAGTGCAGGGTCTGGCGGGCGGGAGTGGTCCAGGTCGGCGTCGCTGCCCAGGGTGACATCGCCTCCCGCGGACTTGGCGCATGCCTCTGCCACTTCGGTGGTTGCCATCAGTTCTGTGGATTCTGCGATGGCCATGATCTCTCCCCGGAGAGACGCACATATGTTCGAGTCCAACTTGGAAGGTGGTGTGACATGCCCACCAACGACGGAACCCACACGTTCACCGACGACGACGAGCGCGTTAAGTCCAGTTCTCGACGTTGGCCCAGCCGAGCCGTCGCGAACGTGCCTAGATCCGCACGAGGGTGCTGAGCAGCGCCTGCGCCTTGGCACGCGTCTCGGCGAGTTCGGCCTCGGGTTCCGAGTCCGCCACAACGCCCACGCCGGCATGCAGCTCGGCGTGCCTGCCCTCGAGCGAGACAGACCGGATACCGACGGCGAAGGCGCCGTTGCCGCGGCCGTCGACCCATCCCACCGGGCCGGCATAGCGGCCACGGGGACCGGATTCCAGTTCCCGCTGCAACGCGAGGGCCGTGTCGGTGGGATGTCCGCCGACGGCGGGTGTTGGATGCAGCGCCGCAACGAGTTCGAGCACCGAGGGCTGAGGGCTGCTGAGATGACCTTCGACCACCGTTGCGAGGTGCTGGACCGGTCCGGCGGGAACCACCGATGGTGACGGCTCCGCATCCAGGTACGAACACCACCCGAGCAGGGCGTCGTGCACCGCATCGATCGTGATCTGGTGTTCGACCCGGTTCTTGTCCGATGCAAGCAGCTCGCCGGCGCGACGTTGGTCGAGTTCCGGGTGCCCGGTCCGTCGGGTCGTACCCGCCATGGGCTGGGCCCGAACTGTCTCACCGAGGCGCGACACGAGCAGTTCCGGACTTGCGCCGACGAATCCGTCGACTGCGAAGCACAGCGCAGCCGGGTTCACCTCACGGAGCCTGTTCCACAGCGTGGCTGCATCGAAGTCGACATCGGCTGTGATTTCGATCCTTCGGCTCAGGACCACTTTCACCAGTTCACCGGCACGGATCCGTTCGCGCGCAGCCGCAACCGAGGCACACCACTTCTCGGGTGGTTCGACCGAACGGACGGTCATCTCCGATGCGGCGGTGGGGACTCCCCGCGACGATGCGGTGGCCGCTGCTTCTGCACCTTCGACGGAAACCTGCCAGCGGTCGCCGTCGGCTGTCCGCACGTGTGTGAGCGCCGGCACCACGAAGGACGCGGCGCTGTGGCGGTCATATGGCAGGGCACCGAAGGCCAGCACATCTGCATCACCATCTATCTCCTCCAGGGCAGCCGAAACCGATCCGAGGTTGTCGCACCACGGCGCGGGCACCTCCACCCTCAGTGCGCAGCCGAGCCCGACAAGCTCCCTTCGCGGAGAGGAGAAGCCCGAGATGGAGTCACCCGCACGCGGCACCGGAGGCACCGAGGTGGCGCTCGAGGAATGTGCAGTCAGCCGTGTCATGGGTGGTTGGTCGTAGTGACGGTACCCGGAGCGCGCGTGGCGCAGATGAGCTGTGAGATGCCTCCCGACAGGAGTTGGTGCGTGACGTCGGTGAATCCGGCCTCCGCGACCGTGGCGAGCAGTTCGTCACGCTGTGGCAGGTATGCGACCGATCGCGGAAGGTACGAGTAGGCGTCGCGGTCGCTCAACAGGCCACCTATGCGAGGCACGACCTCGTTGAAGTAGAGCCGATGACCGAACCCGACCAGCGGGTTCGGGGGCTCCGCCACATCGAGCAACGCGATGCGTCCACCCTGTCGGACAACCCGTGCGACTTCGCGCAGTGTGGCCCCGAGGTCCGTGAAGTTCCGCAGGGCGAATCCGCAGGTCGCTCCGTCGAGGGCAGCATCAGCCATCGGCAGCCTCGCTGCGTCCGCCTGGAACCGACGGAACTCACGCGGCGCGGCTGCCAACATGCCGAAGCTCAGGTCGGCTCCGACAGCGGTGATTCCGCGCTCCTCCAGGTCGAAACACAGATCCCCGGTGCCGCACGCGAGGTCCAGCACCCTTGAGCCGTGACGCAGCCCCAGCTGGTCGACCGCGTGCGAGCGCCATCTCACATCCATTCTGAAGGTCAACAGGCGGTTCACCATGTCGTAGCGAGGTGCAATGACATCGAACATTGCCCTGACGGACTCGGTCTTCTCCTCCCCCGACGGCAGGGGGTCGCCTCGCTTGGGCAGCATCTCGTTGGTTTCTGCTGGGCGGGGGTTCACGGGACAAGGGTACGGGGTGTGGGAGTCCCCGGCGGCTCGCTCAGAGCTCGTCGTTGTGCTGCATCCAGGTGAAGGAGAACCAACCGGGCAGGATTGGCAGCCAGTAGGTGGCCAGGCGGAATGACAGTGTTGCCGAGACGGCGGCGCCACTCGACATGCCGAAGCCCGCAAGCGTTGCGATCATCGCCGCCTCGAAGGCCCCCAGGCCGCCGGGAGTGGGTGCGACCGATGCAAGAGCCGAGGCCAACAGGTAGCCCACTGC
>JBPCTP010000464.1:0-3371 GCA_051011615.1 Microthrixaceae bacterium
CGATGTACACCAGCGACACGATGGCCGCCACCGCCATTCCCGCCACAGAGATCCACCACGGTTCGTACCGTCGGCCCATCAGGTCGCCCGCGACGACGGCGATGGCGCGGATCACCAGCGCCACCCCCAACATCGCGAGCAGAAAGATGCACAGGAAGTAGAAGGGCAACAGGCGTGCGTTCCAGAGGCGGTACTGGGGCAGGAAGATGAACAGCCAGGCGAACGCCAGCAGCGTCATGGTGAGGAACCAGCCGAGCCGCACCCGATGCACGAGTGACAGCACGATCCCGATTCCGGCCAGCACGAACCACAGGTTGCGGTTCGCCATGTCGAACTGCTCGGTCTGGGGCCACAGGTAGTCCGCGTAGTTCGTGTACTTCTCCCAGCCCATGTCGTTGAGGAACGCGCTGTTCAGGTAGAAGGGCACGAACCAGAACGCAGCGAGCAGGAACCCGACAGGGCCGACTACGGCCAGGTATCGAAACGCACGTTGGTCCCAGTTGACCAGGAGCGCGATGGCGATGATCGTGGCCAGGATCGGAAACCCGGCGGGCGACAGCCACAGCTCGACCAACGCCAGCGCCACCAGCCCGGTGGCCATGAACCTGCGATCGCGATTCGCATCCCACCAGGGGGTGCGGTCCTCGCGTCGCAGGAAGATGATCACGATCGCCGCCACCACGGCGAAGATCGCGGGAATCAGGTGGTTGAGGATCGTCAGGCCGAAGAGCACTGCGCCGAAGGCCCTCGCGCGACCCGTGCGCATTCCGCGGAACACCATGGCCAGGAACAACATGGCGAAAGTGAGCGAGATCGAGAAGGCGAACTCGCCCGCCATCGTGGAGAGGATGTTGCCGCCGAGAATCGAGAAACCGTTCTCGAACAGGAACCACGTGGCCCCGATCGCGAGCAGCGGTGGGCCGGGAAACGGCACCCGTGCCTCTCGACCGAGCACCCATGTCGCGAAGGGCAGCGTCACCAGCCCCGACACGGCGATCAGTTTGAATGCGACGTTGTAGTTGACGTCGATCAGCAGCACGGCCAGCAAGATGCCGGCCACCCAGATCATCACGCCGCCCATGTGCGTGCGGGAACGCCGCCACAGCCACCAGGTGCCATAGAGCACGGCGACGGCGAGGGGTACACCAACCAGCAGGGGCAGGCCGACGTCGAGCCACACGATCAGCAGCGATGGCACCACCATGTAGAAGGTGTAGGCCGGGAATCCGGCGTACCAGTCGGGAGTCCAGCCTGTGAGGCGGAAGTTGGGCAGCAGTTCGTCACGCAGGTAGGCCGGGCCCCACACATGGGCACCCATGTCGCCACCGGTGGCGGTGGTGTCGGCGAGGATCAGGTCAGGGCTGAGGGTCGCGAACACCGCGACGCCACAGAGGATCGAAACCATGAGTCCTGACCACTGGAGCCAATCGCGCGCAGGGTGTTCGCCTTCCTCGACGGTGACGACCAGCTCGTCTTCCTGGCGGCTCTGGGTGGCCCAGCCAGACTCGTGGTTGTCATCGGGGTCGACGAAGTCGCCCGCAACGTCGGAGGGTTCATCGAGGGTCGCGGTTGCGCCCGGCGGGTGTTCGAGGCCGTCGTCGGACGGTGCCTCTGGGTCGTCGTCCTCCACGGCGGTCAATGCTGGCACGTCAGCGGTGCCCGTAACGACCCGGGCCCACTCGAATCTGAGCGGCTAGTTGGCGAGGGAACGGCGGTAGCGCGTGTCGGTGGAGGAAAGGTCGGTCAACACGCCGTCGAGCTCGACCGCTTCGCCGTCGCGGTGCCAACTCCGCAGGTCGCAGCTGCTGCAAGAACGCATCACCAGCCGGTGGCCGTCGACTGTCAGCCCGATCTCCACGGTTTCTGTTCCACACCTTGCACACGCGTGCATCGGGCACCTCCACTGGCGGGCCTCGGTCCTTCCGATCCGCATGCGCCCCGTCGGCGCGCCGGGTCGCGTGTTGAGGGATTCCGCGAACATTCAGCCACCGAGCGTGACCCAATTGCGGCAACTGCCACTCACAGAGCCGCAGTGGGTCAAAAGGCCCACCGGGCAATGATCCGTTCGGCCCACCTACCGGTTGGCGTACAACACCACCACCGTCGTCGCATTGAAGCCGGCGTGAGCCCAGATGGCCGGGCCCAGACGGCCCGAGACAAGCACCATGAGCGCCAGGACCACACCGAAGACGAACAATCCGGCAAACTGCAGCGGTTGGAAGTGCATCGCAGCGAACAGAGCAGCGGAGCCGACGACGACAGCCCACCGAGGCCAGAGCCGCTTCTCGAGAGAGCGCAGCACGAGGCCGCGGTAGAACAGCTCCTCCACCACAGGCGCCACCAGTACCACCATCGCTGCGAGCACAATCCACCCGAAGGTGCCGTCGGCCTGCTCGGAGAGTTCGCGGGCGGGTTCTGCGAGGTCGTCTGAGGTGAGGTCGAGCAACCTCAACAGCGGCCAGTACAACAACGGCAGCAGCAACAACTGGCATCCCACGCCGATCGCCAGACCGATCGGCGCATCCAGCAGGGTCGAGGAGATGGCGAAGTCACGCACCGCGCCGAATCCCTTGCGCTCCGATGCCCACAACGCAGTGCCCCCGAGACCTATCCAGAGGGGAACCTGCAACAGGGCGATGGCCCAGATCGGCGCGTCGGCGGAGGTCTCCCAGCCGGCAGCGCCGGCCACAAGTGCGAATACGAGCAGCGACAGGAATTGCGAGATGACGATTCCAGCCGCGACGTCACCGAGACCCCACCAGGGGCGGTCGAGTTGTTGCGGTTGTGCACCGGAGCCACCCGGCGAGGAGGGGTTCACCCCATCAGGCTCCCACGAGGCGCAACGGCGACGCACCTTCGGCCCCGGTGCGGCGCCCGTAGGACGAATCAACTGCGTGGGTATCCGATGGGGCCGGTGCGCGGGTGTCCTGCAGTGTCCAGCCCATCGGCACGCGGATGCTTCCGGCGTGCATGTTGCACAGGTCATGCACCATCGGGTGCGATTCGGCCGCCAGGTCGTCGAGGACCACGACGCTGTTTGCATATGCGTAGGACAGCGTTGCAACTGCTCCCTTGCCGCATCCGGGACGTGCACAGCTCCTGCTCACCGGGCTGAATCTACAAGCCACCCATACACATGCCGTGGATACCCAGCGGGTCCGAATGGCAGTCGCTGAGACAGGACCCAACAACGGCGAGGGCCCGCTGTGCCCAAGGGACACGGGACCCCGTAGGCTGTAGGGATGCCTTCCGAACAAGACGCGCAACCAGAGCAGGGCGGGGGCCGCTCCGGCGGACTTCCCTCGTGGCTGATCCCTGTTCTGCTTGCGGTTGTGGCGCTGGTGATGATCAGCGCCCTCTACAGCCAGGAC
>JBPCTP010000465.1:0-9141 GCA_051011615.1 Microthrixaceae bacterium
GCATCGAGGCCGCGCAGTGCGGCGACCTCGTCGGGACGACGGAGGTCGCGGAGTCCCGCGATGGTGGCGCGGGCCACGTTGATGTGGTTCGGGGACCCCAGCGACTTGCAGAGCACGTCGCTGATGCCAGCTTCTTCGAGGATCACACGAGCTGCGCCGCCGGCGATGACGCCGGTACCGGGAGCAGCTGGCTTGAGCATGACGCGCCCGGCGCCGCAGATGCCGATGATCGGGTGCACGATCGTGCCGCCGGCGAGGGGCACGCTGAACATGTTGCGCTTGGCCTCCTCGGTACCCTTCTGGATCGCGAGGGGCACCTCCTTGGCCTTGCCGTAACCAAGACCTACGCGGCCGTTGCCGTCGCCGATCACCACGAGAGCGGTGAAGGAGAAGCGACGCCCGCCCTTGACCACCTTCGCGACGCGGTTGATGTTGATGACCCGCGATTCGCGTAGTTGCAGATCGTCGTTGCGGTTGTTCGCCATCAGAACTCCAGTCCTGCTTCGCGGGCGGCGTCTGCCAGTGCGGCGATGCGACCGTGGTAGCGGTTGCCGCCACGGTCGAACACCACGGTGTCTATGCCTGCGTCCTTTGCACGCTGCGCCACCAGGGTTCCCACCTTGGCCGCAGTGTCCTTGCCGGTCCCCGCGGTGCGGAGGTCGGCCTCGAGTGAGCTGGCGGCAGCGAGGGTGTTGCCCGCGCCGTCGTCGATCAGCTGTGCGGAGATGTACTTGTTGGAACGGAACACCGCCAGGCGCGGACGCGAGGCTGTTCCGACGACGTTGCGGCGCACGCGTGCATGGCGGCGCTTGCGCAGGTCGCGCTTCTTCTTCGACTTGTCGCTCATCTCAACCTGCCTTGCCGGCCTTGCGGCGTACGTGCTCGCCTTCGTAGCGCACGCCCTTGCCCTTGTAGGGCTCGGGTTCACGCCAGCGTCGGATGTTGGCGGCCACCTGGCCCACCAGCTGCTTGTCGATTCCGTGTACCTCGATCTGGGTGGGCTCCGGCACGTTGAAGGTGATGCCCTCGGGCGCCTGCACCTTCACGGGATGCGAGAACCCGAGCGCCAGCTCGAGGGCCTTGTCTCCCTTGGGAGTGGCCCGGTAGCCCACGCCGACGACCTCGAGGTTCTTCTGGTAGCCGTCGGTGACGCCGGTGACCATGTTCGCGATCAACGAGCGGAACAGCCCGTGCTTCGAGCGATTCTCGCGCTCGTCGTCCACACGCTCGACGAGGATCTCCTCGCCCTCCTGGCGCGCGGTGACTCCCTCGGGGAGCTCCTGGGAGAGTTCACCCTTGGGTCCCTTGACGGTCACCGTGGTACCGGAGATCGACACGTCGACCCCGCTGGGTACTGCGATTGGTGCGCTTCCGATGCGTGACATCAGCTTCTCCTCACCACACGTGGCACAGGACCTCGCCGCCGACACGCTGACGGCGTGCCTCACGGTCGGTCATGAGCCCCTTGGAAGTGGACAGGACGGCGACACCAAGTCCGCCGAGGACGCGCTCGACCTCGTTGTGCTTGCGGTAGACCCGCAGGCCCGGCTTGGACACCCGACGGATGCCGGAGATGACCCGGGCCCGCTCGGGCGAGTACTTCATGTCGATCTTCAGCATCTTGCCGGGGCTGGTGGGGTTGTCGGCGACCGCGAAGTCGACGATGTAACCCTCACCCTTGAGCACCTTGGCAAGTGCTTCCTTCTGTTTCGATGACGGCATCGCAACCTCATCGTGCATCGCCACGTTGGCGTTGCGGATGCGGGTGAGCATGTCAGCGATCGGATCAGTCATAGCCATGTCGTTTCTCCTCTCACCAGCTCGCCTTGGTCACACCGGGGATTTCCCCCGCATGTGCCATCTCTCGCAGGCATACGCGACACAGTCCGAACTTGCGGTACACCGAACGCGGTCGGCCGCAACGCTTGCAACGGGTGTAGGCCCGCACCTTGAACTTCGGGGTGCGCTTCTGCTTGTTCTTCAGGCCTTGTTTCGCCATCTCAGTTCCCCTCGTTGCTGAACGGGAATCCGAAGGCATCGAGCAGTGCCCGGCCCTCGTCGTCGTTTCGTGAGGTTGTCACGATGGTGATGTCCATCCCTCTCGTGGCATCGATCTTGTCGTAGTCGATCTCCGGAAAGATCAGCTGTTCGGTTACACCGAAGGTGTAGTTGCCCCGACCGTCGAATGACCTCGGGCTGAGGCCTCGGAAGTCACGCACCCGGGGAATCGCCAGGGTGATGAGGCGGTCGAAGAACTCCCACATCTGGTTGGAGCGCAAGGTGACCTTCACTCCGATGGGGTTGCCCTCACGGAGCTTGAAGCCAGCGATCGACTTCTTGGCTCGGGTGACGATCGGCTTCTGTCCGGAGATCGCGGTCATGTCGGTGACGATCTTGTCGATCAGTCCCTTGTTGTCGACTGCAGCACCGGCACCGACGTTGAGCACGATCTTCTCGAGGCGTGGAACCTCCATCGGGTTGCACTCGAGGGCGTCGGCCAGTGCCTTGTGGATCTCTTCGTTGTACCGGGCCTTGAGGCGCGGTGTGGTGTCGGTACTCACAGTTCACCTCCGGTGCGGCGCGAGACCCGGGTCTTGGAGCCGTCCTCGCCGACGCGTGTGCCGGTGCGGGTCGCCTTGCCGTCCTCGACGAGCGCCACGTTCGAGGCGTCGATCGGCATGGCCTTGTCGATGATTCCGCCCTGTTGCATCGAGCGGGTGGGCTTCTGGTGCCGCTTGGCGACGTTCACGCCTTCGACGATCACCTTGTTGTCGCTCGGAAAGGCAGTGATGACCTCGCCTTCCTTGCCTCGGTCCTTGCCCTTGAGCACGACGACCTTGTCACCCTTGCGGATCCTCATGTCAGATCACCTCCGGGGCGAGCGAAACGATTCGCATGAACTTCTGGTCGCGCAGTTCGCGGCCGACAGGACCGAAGATCCGGGTACCACGGGGCTGGCGTTGCTCATTGATCAGCACAGCTGCGTTCTCGTCGAATCGGATGTAGCTGCCATCGGGGCGGCGGTTTTCCTTCTTGGTGCGCACGATCACGCAACGCACCACCTCGCCCTTCTTGACCGCTGCACCCGGGATGGCGTCCTTGACGGTCGCGACGATCACGTCGCCGATGCCTGCATAGCGACGGCGGCTGCCGCCGAGCACCTTGATCACCAGCACCTCTCGGGCGCCGGAGTTGTCGGCCACCCGAAGGCGGCTCTCCTGCTGGATCATCGGGCACGCTCCAGAACTTCAACGATGCGCCAACGCTTGGTCTTCGACAACGGGCGGGTCTCCATGACCCGAACCCGGTCGCCCTCGTGGAGGTCGTTGTCCTCGTCGTGGACCTTGAGCTTCTTGTCCTGGCGAAGTGTCTTGTTGTACTTGCGGTGACGCACGCGCTCGGTGACAGTGACGACCGCGGTGCGGTCCATCTTGTCGGAGGTCACGATGCACTCACGCACCTTGCGAGCGGCCCGGCCTTCGTCGCCCTGGGCTGCTGTGTTGTCGGCTGGGGTCGTGTCGCTCACTGCGCACCTCCGGATGCCGCCTCGGCGGCTTCGATCTCACGTGTCCTCAGCTCGGTGAGGAGCCGGGCGATGTCCTTCTTGGTCGCCTTGATGCGAGCGGAGTTCTCGAGCTGGCCGGTGGCGAGCTGGAAGCGCAGCTTGAACAGGCGCTCCTTCTCATCGGACAGCCGCGAGACCAGTTCGTCGTCCGCGACCTCGGCGAGGATTTCCTTGGCCATCAGAAGGCCTCCTCACGGTCGATGATCTTTGCCTTGATCGGCAGCTTCTGGATCGCACGGTCGAGTGCTTCCTTGGCCACGCCGTCCTCGGGGTAGGAGAGCTCGAACAGCACACGGCCCGGCTTGACCACCGCAACCCACAACTCGGGGTTGCCCTTGCCGGAACCCATGCGGGTCTCGGCCGGCTTCATGGTCACCGGCTTGTCGGGAAACACGTTGATCCAGACCTTGCCGCCACGCTTGATGTGGCGGGTCATGGCGATACGTGCGGCCTCGATCTGGCGGGCGGTGATCCAGCCCGGCTCGAGAGCCATGATTCCGTACTGGCCCTGGGTGACCTCGGTGCCACCCTTGGCGGTGCCACGCAGGCGCCCGCGGTGCTGCTTGCGGTGCTTGACCTTCTTCGGCATCAACATCAGTCAGTACCTCCGATGAGGCGGTTCATGTCACACATCAGTCCGGATCTCCCGGCCTGAAGTGGGGCGTCTCGCTGTGCTCCTTGGTGGAGGCCTCGATCGCCGCTTCCTCGTCGAGCAGACGCTCGAACTCGGGATCTGCCTCGGCAACGAGCGGCTTGAGTTCGGGCTCTTCCTCGGTGGTTGCCTCTGCGGGAGCTTCCTCGGCCGCCCCGTCAGCTGGTTCCTCTGTGGGGGCCTTCTCGGCAGGCGCCTCTGCCGCTGGTGCGGTTTCGGCGGCAGGTGCAGGTGCAGCTTCGGTGGCACCCGGCGACGGCTTGCGGGTGGAGACCACCTTCGGGCGCTCCTGGCCCGAGGTCTCACCAACGGCCATGGCAGCTTCCTTGGCGATCTTGTCGTCGCTGATCGCCTTGTACGGAAGGATGTCGCCCTTGTAGATCCACACCTTCACGCCGATGCGTCCGGCGGTGGTGCGTGCCTCGCGGAAGCCGTAGTCGATGTCGGCACGGAGGGTGTGCAGGGGCACACGGCCCTCGCGGTACCACTCGGTGCGACTCATCTCCGCGCCGCCGAGGCGACCCGAGCACTGCACGCGGATGCCGAGGGCTCCGGCCTTCTGTGCGTTCTGAACAGCGCGCTTCATGGCACGACGGAATGCGATTCGGTTGACGAGCTGGTCTGCGACACCCTGGGCGATCAACGCCGCGTCGAGCTCGGGTTGCTTGATCTCCTGGATGTTGAGCTGCACCTTGGGGTTGTCGGTGATCTTGGTGAGATCGGCCCTCAGCTCGTCGGCCTGGGCGCCACGGCGTCCGATGACGATGCCGGGCCGAGCCGTGTGCACGTCGATGCGCAGCTTGTCCCGGGTGCGCTCGACCTCCACGCGGCTGATTGCAGCGTTGGGGAGCTTGGTCATCAGGTAGTCGCGGATCTTCCAGTCCTCGAGGAGGTAGTCCACGTACTCCTCGCGGTCCGCGAACCAGCGAGACTTCCAGTCGGTGGTGACACCGAGGCGGAACCCGTAGGGGTTGACCTTCTGGCCCATCAGTTGCTCTCCTCGTCATCATCCCGACGTGCACCCGGGTCCTCGACCGCGCCCGTCTCCTCCGCAACGTCGGGTCCCTGCCCGACGGCGGCCGTATCGTCCTCGGCCTCCTCAGTGACTTCGGCGCCGGCGTCATCGCCCTCGCTGTCGTCCACTTCGGCATCAGCTTCGATCTCAGCAGTCTCCTCGGCAGCTTGTTCTGCCGCTTCTTCGACAACTGCCTCGTCGGTGCCGCCCTCGGCGGTCGCCATGGCCTCGTCCTCGATCTCTTCGATCTCGGCCTCGGTTGACTCGTCGTCGACCGAGGTGTCGTCATCTTCCGATGCCGCACGGCTCCGGGCGACGCGGCGTGCACGTTCTGCGCTTGCGTCAGTGCTGCGGCCCCTACGCTCGTCGCGGGCACGGCGGTCGTCCATCTCCTCCGCGGAGTAGCGGCTCACGATCATCGTGATGTGGCAGGTCCGCTTGTTGATGCGGGTTGCACGACCGCGTGCCCGAGGACGCCAGCGCTTGAGGGTTGCACCCTCATCGGCGTAGCAGGCGCCCACGTAGAGCTTTTCGGGTGGGATGTCGTTGTTGTTGCCTGCATTGGCAACGGCGGAGTCGAGCAGCTTGGCAATCGGCTCGGCCGCGCCGCGGTCGCACAGCTCGAGGATGTTGCGGGCGTCGCCGACACTCTCGCCACGCACGAGATCGAGCACTTCGCGTGCCTTGCAAGCGGAGAACCGGGCGTCGCTGAGCTTGGCGCGCACACCCGGGCGCTCGTTGGTACGAGTGGCCATCAGCGCACCCCTCGCTCTGCACCCTGGTGGAACTTGAAGGTACGGGTGGGGGCGAACTCGCCAAGTTTGTGGCCGACCATCGACTCGGTGACGTAGACCGGCACGTGCTTGCGGCCGTCGTGCACCGCAATTGTGTGGCCGACGAAGTCGGGGATGATCGTGGAGCGGCGCGACCAGGTCTTGATCACGTTCTTCTGTCCGGACTCGTTGAGGGAATCGACCTTCGCGAGCAGGTGCTCGTCTACGAAGGCTCCCTTTTTGAGGCTGCGCGGCATCTCGTTCTCCTATCGACGCGAGCCGCGGGTACGGCGGCGTCGCACGATCAGCTTCTGGGACGGCTTGTTGGTGTCGCGGGTGCGACCTTCGGGCTTGCCCCAGGGAGACACCGGATGGCGTCCGCCGGAGGTCTTGCCCTCACCACCACCATGTGGGTGGTCGACGGGGTTCATGGCAACACCGCGGGTCTGGGGGCGCTTGCCCTTCCAGCGGTTGCGGCCGGCCTTTCCGATCTTGACGAGGTCATGTTCGGAGTTGCCGACCTCGCCGACGGTGGCTCGGCAGTCGATCGCGATACGACGCATCTCGGAGGAGGGCAGCCGCAGGGTGGCGAAGTCGCCTTCCTTGGCGACGAGCTGCACGCTCGCACCGGCGGAGCGGGCCATCTTGCCGCCGGCTCCCGGCTGGAGCTCGACGTTGTGCACGGTGGTGCCGACCGGGATGTAGCGAAGCGGAAGTGCATTGCCGACGCTGATCTCCGAGCCCTGGCCGGACTGCACGGTGTCGCCGACGCTGAGGTTGCGCGGAGCCAGGATGTAGCGCTTCTCACCATCGATGTAGTGCAGCAGTGCGATACGGCAGGTGCGGTTGGGGTCGTATTCGATCGAGGCGACCTTGGCGGGCACCCCGTCCTTGCGACGCTTGAAGTCGATGACGCGGTACTGCTTCTTGTGGCCACCACCACGATGCCGCGAGGTCTTGCGGCCGTAGTTGTTGCGGCCGCCGGTGCGGTCCTTCTTGGCCAGCAGCGACTTCTCGGGCTCGTCGGTGGTGAGCTCGGCGAAGTCGGAGACCGTCTGGAACCGACGACCGGGACTCGTGGGCTTGCGCTTGCGTACACCCATGATCAGTTCCCCTCGAACAGGTCGATGGAGCCATCGGCGAGTGTCACGATGGCCCGCTTCTGGTCGGCTCGTTCGCCGTAGGTGAAGTTGCGGCGATTGCGGATCTTCTTGCCCTTGCGGTTGAGCGTGTTGACCTTGAGCACCTTGACGCCCGGCCAGATGGCATGGATGGCATCGCGGATCTCGGGCTTGGAGGCATCCGGGTGCACGACGAACGTGTAGACGTTCTGGTCGAGCAGTGCGTAGGACTTCTCGCTCACGACCGGGCGGATGATGACGTCTCGGGGATCCTTCATGCCGAAGCCTCCTCAGTCTCGTCAGCAGTGTCGTCAGCCGTTGCCCTGGGCTCGTTGGTCGGCAACGTGTCGGAGGTGAAGATCAACCAGTCGGCGACCAGCACGTCATAGGGGTTGAGCTCACCCTTGGTGATCAGGTGCACATCGTCGAGGTTGCGGAACGACAGCCAGGTCGTCTCATCCCCGTCGGGCACGACCACCAGCGACTTGCCCTCGACTCCGAGGTCGGCGAGGAGCTTCTTGGCGGCCTTCGTGCTCGGTGAGTCGAATCCGAATCCGTCGAGCACGATGATCTTGTCGTCGGCCGCACGGTCAGACAGCGCCGAGCGCAGTGCCAGGGCCTTCATCTTCTTCGGTGTCTTCTGGGCGTAGCTGCGGGGCTTGGGGCCGAGCGCAACGCCACCACCGCGGTAGTGCGGTGAGGTGATCGAACCCTGACGTGCGTTGCCCGTGCCCTTCTGGCGGAACGGCTTGGCGCCACCGCCGGATACCTCGCGGCGGGTCTTGGTCGACTGCGTGCCCGAACGGCGCGCCGCCAACTGGGCGGTCACCACCTGGTGCATCACGGCGACGTTCGGCTCGATGCCGAAGATCTCATCTGCCAGCTCAACGGTGCCTGAATCGCCACCAGAGCTCGTCTTCACGGTCACGCTGGGCATCAGCTGTCACCTTCTGTGTTTGATCCACCGACGGAGCTGGATCCCTTGATGGCGTTGCGAACGAACACCACGCCGCCCTTGGGGCCGGGCACGGATCCCTTGACCAGCACGACCTGCTGGTCGGGGTCGCTGCGAACCACCTCGAGGTTGAGGGTGGTCACCTTGGTGCCGCCCATCTGGCCGGACATCTTCACGCCCTTGAACACTCGTGACGGCGTTGCGCACTGGCCGATGGCTCCGGGCTTGCGGTGCACGCGGTGTGCGCCGTGGGAGGCGGGCTGGCCCTTGAAGCCGTGACGCTTCATGGTGCCTGCGAAACCCTTGCCCTTGGAGACGGCGGTCACATCGATGCTCTCGCCGGGCTCGACGGTGTCGGCTGAGATCTCCTGGCCGACCTCGTACTCGCCGGTGTCGTCCAGACGAAGCTCCACCAGCTTCTTGCCCGGCTCGACGCCCGCCGACTCGTAGTGACCGGCAAGACCCTTGGGCAGCTTGCGCGGGTCCTTGTTGCCCCAGGTGACCTGGAGGGCGCTGTAGCCGTCACGCTCGGGGGTTCGGACCTGCACGATCCGCGCCGGGGCGACGCGCAACACGGTGACGGGCACGACGTTGTTGTCGTCGTCCCACACCTGGGTCATCCCCAGCTTTTCTCCAACTATCGATTTGCTCGCCATTGGCTTGTCCTTCTCGACAAATCACTGGGCGCTCAGCACGTCGATTCCGTGAGGAACCGGCTTACTTCACGCAAACGCTCCGCAGGGCAGGCCCGGCGGAGCGACGATTCGGTTTTGCCACCTGGTTCCCGCTTGCGCGGGCCTTGGCAGACGTCGGTTGCACAGTGGTCCCCCACCTCGGCAGTTGGCCTTTCGGCCTTCGGCTCTGGGGGCGGAGCTTCGAACTTGTCCCGGGCGCAGTTGCGCTCGGGCGACCGGTCAAATGTATCAGCGGTCCCGTGAGGGGTCCAAGTCCGCCGATGCCTCTCTTTCGGACGGGCCTCCGTCCTGCCTCAGACGGACCTCGGACTGGCCTCCGACTCGGTCTCGGAGCGATTCGGGAACGCGGTCGGCCTGTCCTCTAC
>JBPCTP010000466.1:0-5337 GCA_051011615.1 Microthrixaceae bacterium
GTGCAACACCGACCGGGCTGACGGTGGTCGATGACCGGGCCATGGTGGCGCTGTTCGTAACGGGCTCGGTAGTGGAGGTCGACTTCGCCGGCTGGACGCGGGGCAAGGAGCCCGTGGCAGCGACGACGCAGCTGGAAGGACTGGACCGCCCGCACACCGTGCTCAGCCGTGACGACGGCACGCTGTGGGTCAGCGAACACGGCGCCGGCCGCGTGATCTCCTTCCAACCCTGATTTTCGGGCGTGTGCGTGGCTCACCGGCACGATTCGGCTTCTGAGCGCTCGATGCCGGGGTTGGGGAAGGCCGACGTAGGCATGATCTGCGGCCACGGGCTCATCGTGTGGCTCACCCAGATCAGCTGATCGAGGTCCCTGCAGCCGATGTTCGGAATCGTCCAGCCGGGTTCGTGACCACATCCCGCGGGCAGTCCTCGAACTCCAGTGAACCGAGGATCCGCACGCGTACGCCGTGGACCTCAGATCGTTGCGCCGGTGGCGGAACGCCGACGTCGTCGTGGCAGCGCTGGTCACCTCGATGCGGATCCCGGTGCCGCCAGCTCGCGGGCCAGACGATCGGCAACCAACGCGGCGTCCGGCGTCATCGCCCACAGGGTGCCACCGAGAGGGATGCTGAAGCCGACGAATCCCATCAAGGACACGACCGTGTTCCTGGGCCACTCGCGGTCATCGAGCCACAGGCTGTCGAGGAGGTCGCCCAGTCCGGTTCGGAAGCCGGTTGCCGAGATGACCGCGTCCACGAAAGCTGTGCCGCCGTCGCTGAACACGACTCGATCCGCCTCGAGACGTTCGACCGGGGCCACGACCTCGATGGAACCATTGCGCATCGCATCCACGATGCCGTCCGCGACCAGCGGCTCCTTGCCGCGTTCCATCAATTCCCACAGCGGTGGCGCCTCGGGCAGGTAGTCACGGGGTCCGTACAGGACCTTCTCGAGCACCGGAGCAACCGAGTCGATCAACGGCCGCGGAAGGCGGTCGCCCACTGCGGCCAACGGTGTCGTCGGCAGGCCGACGACTTCACGGGGGAACACCGCTGGCGCCGTGCGCACCGACCACAGGAGCGGCTCGGCGACTCCGCCGGCGAGCAGGTCGAGGGCGATCTCCGCGCCACTGCTGCCGGCTCCGACGATCAGGACCTTGCGGCCGGCGAACTCCGTCGGGTCTTCGTAGCCGGAGGAGTGGAGCAATTCGCCTCCGAAGTGCCCGGCACCCTGCCACTCGGGGATCGTGGGGATCCGGCTGTGGCCGGTCGCCACGACGACAGCTGCGGCATTCATCGTGCCATCGGAGGTGGCCAGCTCCCATCCACGGTCTGTTCGTCGGGCCCGCTCCACGCTTACTCCGCCGCGGAACGACAGGCGGTGGTGCTCGGCGTAGCGGCGCAGGTAGTCGCTGTACTGGTCCCGACCGGGCCACCGACCTGCGTGGTGACGATCGAGGGGAAGCCCGGGCAGACCGGACATCCAGCGGACGGTGTTGAGCCGAAGGGACCGGTACCGCTGCGACCAGCTCCCGCCGGGCTCCGGGCGACTGTCGAGCACCAGCGGCGAGAGTCCTCGTCGGGTCAGCTCGGCGGCAGCTGCCAGTCCTGCCGCTCCGCCACCGATCACCGCCACCGGTTCACCACCCCCTGCCGGAGGCGCCCGCCAGGTCCCGGCGCGGTCGATCACGGCTCCGGCTCGTAGCGGTTGTCGCTGGTTTCCCTGACGAACGCCGTCACCGTTGCACAGGTGGACCCCTCTGCGGGGCCATGTGGTCGAACCGTGTAGGGCCCCACCGCGGCCGGCACGATGGCCACCTCGGCGTAGTTCAGCGGATACGGCTCGAACCGGTCGGTCGGGCTCTCCAACACCACCTGCTCCCCGGCCACGGCGCACAGTACATGGACCGTCCCGTCGGTGTGGCGCTGCACCGTGTCGTCGAACCAGTGCCTCCGGGTCTCGATGAACTCCAACTGGTGAAGACCGGTCCGTTCCTCCCGCCAGCCGTCACCGTCGGCCACCGGCTCGACCCGGTTGATGAGGTTCTGTCGGACCCACTCAGAGGTGCGGTCCCAGCAGATGACCTCGCTGCCGTGGTGGAGATGGATCGGTCGGGGCCGACCGTCGAGGCCCATCCTCCCCCAGTCCCAGAGCTTGAAGGTGAACAGGTACGGCGTGGCCGAGATCTCCAGGACCATGGAGCCGGCTCCTGAGCAGTGCACGGTTCCGGCCGGGATCAGGAAGTGGTCATGGGCCCGTGCCGGCCAACGGTTGGCGAAGCGCTCGGCGTCGAAGGGCGGACCGTCGGCCTGCGCAGCTCGGAGCGCGCCGAGCATCTCGTCGGGGACGACGCCCTCCTGGAGTCCCAGGTACACGGTCGCCCCGGGTTCGGCATCGAGCAGGTAGTAGCTCTCGTCCTGCGTGTACTCCATCCCGAACGTGTCGCGGATGTAGGAGGTGTCCGGATGCACCTGGAAGGAGAGGTTGCCGCCCCCCATCGTGTCGAGGAAGTCGAAACGGATCGGGAACTCGGCCCCGAAGCGACCGACGACACCCTCACCCAGGAGCTGGTGGGACCGGAACATCACGACGTCGAGCGCAGGGAACTCCATGACACAGTCATCGAAGTCGAACAGCACGCTGTTCTCCTCCGGTACGCAGTTGAAGCACCAGCCGTAGTTGGCGGCATCCGGGTCGAGCCCGCACACCTCCTTCATCCACTGGCCACCCCACGGCGCGGAATCGAAGAAGGGAACTGGGGTCCAGGGGCTCGTCGCGACCCGGGAGAGGCCTTCGGCCACGGCGGCTGCCGGGGCGAGCTTCGGTTCGTCCGGATCGTTGAGGTCGAGGAACAGATCAGCCCGCTCGAAGACCTTCTGCTTGTGCCGGTCGGCGACGCGCCACTCGACGAACCAGGCCCGTTTGTACTGCGCCGAGGGGTCTTCGCTGCGGTTGTCGGCACCGAGGTTCGAGATCTGGTCGCGTCGGAACCGTTGCACCAACTCCCGCCGCGCCAGGTCGGCGTAGACCAGGAGATCAGGGTCACACAACAATGCGGCCCCGGTCCCGTAGACCATGACGAGGCCGTCGCTCACCGAGAGGACCTCGCGGCGCAGCCGGTCGACGGCCGCCGGCAGGAGGAAGTCCGACAGGCGCAGTTTCGAAACCCGGCCGAAGACCGGATCCTCGGTGACCTCCGGCGCCACCAACGTGGC
Organism: Microthrixaceae bacterium; assembly: GCA_051011615.1. GTDB lineage: Bacteria > Actinomycetota > Acidimicrobiia > Acidimicrobiales > Microtrichaceae > JBPCTP01. The sequence goes on from JBPCTP010000466.1 coordinate 3,217, forward strand.
GATGACCTCCGGCGCAGCGAAAGCCTCGGCGGTACGCACCAGGTGGTCGGCGCGGACCTCGCGGGCGAGAAGGTCCGCCGTCTCGTCGCCAACGCCCGGGTAGGTGTCGATCGCGAGGACGGCGCGGCCGCCCGACGAGTTCATCTCGGTGACCAGCCGAGCGCGGAGCTCGTCGCCGATGCTCGGCCAGCCGACTCGGCAGGAACCGGCGTGGCCACCTACCCGGACCTTGGGGAAGCGTCGGTAGATGCTCCGCCGCAAGCGGGGCGGAAGCTCCGCCGGATCGGGGGGATCGGTGGAGGGCTGGGTGGTCACAGGTACGTCAGGTCCTCGTTCATGGCCACTGCGATCCCCAGGAGTGCGGCCGAATCCGGATGTTGTGCATGCACGACCTCGACATCGCCGTAGCTCGTCCAGGCTTGCTCCTGGAGGTGGCGTGCCATCCGGGCCGGCAGATCCGCTGCGCCGTGGCCCACTCCCCCACCCACAACGATCCTTTGGGGGGCAAAGGCGTGGACGAGCGAGACGGCCATCGCGTTCCAAACCGCGTAGGAGCGGTCGCGGAGCCGGATGGCCAGGTCGTCACCCGCGGCCGCACGGGCGAACAGTGCCCGGTAGTCGATGTCGGCCTCGGCCGCGAGCGCGCTCGATTCAAAGGCTGGGTCCTCCCGGGCCATGGAGGGAAGTGCCCAGGTGGACGCCTCGGCCTCGGCACAGCCGCGTCCGGGGCATGTGCAGGCGCGGCCGTCCACGGCAACGACCACGTGACCGCCGAGCAGCCCGGCCTGGTTGCCCTGACCGCGCAGTGGCCGTCCGCCGATGAGCACCGAACAGCCGATCCCGGTCCCCAGAATCACCTGGACCACGTCGTCGGCGCCCGACGCTGCGCCGTGGCGCCACTCTCCCAGGAGCGCGGCATGCGCATCGTTCTCGAGGCGCATCGGAAGGCCGAAGGTGTCGCGGCTCCAGGCGCCGAAGTCGAAGTCCACGGCATCGGGGTACTTGCGGTTGGTCGACAGGACGCGCCCGGCTTCGGGGTCGACGAGCCCGGGGCAGACGACTCCGAGCCCGGCGCAGGCTGACGGGGAGAGCCCCGCGTCGGCAGCGACGTCGGCGATGGTTGCCTCGAGGTCGGCCAGGTGGGCTGTGAGGCCCTCCTCCGCTCTGGCGTCGAGGGCCCGGAACGCGAGAAGCCGGCCGCCCTCGACGACCCCGACCTTGATGCGTCGACCACCGATGTCGACCGCCAGGAGAGGCTGCTGGGGCATGGCGCTCATCGCTCCAGTATCGGTCGGGCGGCCACCGATGGGGTCACTCCGGTTCGATCCGGAGTCCGTCGGAGGACCGAACGATCCGCTGCAGCCTCCCGGCGAAGCGGACGTGGTGAAGAACCCCCTCGAAGCCGTTCACGCCCAGGTCGACGCAGGGATCCGCGCCGCCGGCGAGGCCGGGACGGAACCCGAAGAGCCCCGCCAGGACCGTCTCGGCGAACGCCCCACCGCCGGAGCCCTCCCGGAGGCAGGCCCCGCGCTGGGCGATCCGGATGGGAGCATGGGGTGTCCCCCGCTGGGGGCCGTAGAGCTCATAGGCCTGACCGAAGGGACCTTCGCGGGTGGCGGGCACGACTCGGTGAAGCAGATCGAGCGCCGTCTCCGGTGCGTCCAGCAGCAGCATGGCCTCTGCGGCCATCGCCGGCCAGGCCCCGAACGCGCCGTACGGTCCGTGGTCGGGTCGGTCCGACAGCTCGGCGGCCGGGTCGGCCAGCGACATGGCCCGCATCCAGTTGTCGGAGAGAAGCTCGCGTTCGACGAACGCGACCATCTCCCGGCCGGTGTCACCTTCGAGCCGGTCGGCCATGAAGCGGGCAGTGGAGATGAAGTCGTAACAGTGTCGAACGGTGCGGCGGGACCCGTCGCGGTCTGCGGCATCCCAGACGCCCTCGCCGGCGACGTAGCGGTCGAGTATCCCGGCGGCGAGGGAGTCCGCGTCCGACCGCAACGCGTCGGCCTCGGTGCGGCGCCCCGTCCGCTCCAGCCACCCCGCCAACGCCCGCATCATCCAGACGTTGGCGGCGTTCAGCGAGGCGACCTCATGGGTGTAGGTGGGCACGCACTCCAACAG
>JBPCTP010000467.1:0-12662 GCA_051011615.1 Microthrixaceae bacterium
AGGGTCCCCTCCGCACGCGAATCAGAGGTGATGGCAGTCCTCGACCAGCAGGCCGAATTGCTGGAGCAGAGACGCTGACCTTCGTCGAAGCGGTCGGTCGGTGGCCGCGATTCGGGTGGCGTTCGCCAAGCGGGCGGCCATGGGTGGCAACATGAGGTGGGACCCCGCGCAGGAAGGCGTGCGGTAAGCCCCAACCCGCTGCTCACCGGCCGCGGTGCACCAAGTGGCAGCCACCGAGTCGCCACAACCAAGTCGAGGTACCCAAATGTTGAACGACGGACGAAGCGACCATCCCAACGGCGACTTCGGAGCCGGCTCCGACGACGAGGGCTTCCGGCCGACCCGCCGCCAGATCGTCGGTGGTGTCATCGCCGTGGTGCTGCTGGTGTTCATCGCGGTCAACAACGAAACGACTGATGTCTCGTTCGTGTTCTTCGAGGCCAGCCTGCCGCTGTGGGCCGTGCTGGCAGCGACCGCCGTGCTCGCATTCGGTATCGGCATGATGTTCGGCTCCCGCCGGACCAAGCGCAAACTGCGTCAGGACTGAGCCCCGCCACCACATGACCGGTCAACCGCCGGGGCATCCAGCATCAGCCGCCGCCCAGACCTGCCCTGAAGCGGCTGAACACCTGCTTCTGGCGGATCTTCTCGGGAGCAGACGCGATGCGCGTGCCATAGGTACGCAGCTGTGCCCACATTCGACGCAGCCGGGAAAGACCGCGCTGGCTGGTTGCCAGGTCAGGTTCGTATCCGAGCGCCTTCATCTGTGAGAAGCAGTACTCCTCCATCCGGCGCTGAAGTGTCGGATCGAGGTTGTCCCGCCAGGCATCCAGACGTTCGGGATCACCCGGAAAACGCTTCACCAGTGCCTCGATCGGCTCGGTAGAGAGTGCGGCTTCGGAGAACAGCCATTGGAGATGCGGGCGGGGATCACGCGCCATGTCCACCAGGTCGACCACCCGATACGCCGGGTCGTCACCGATCTGGTCGAGCACCCAGTCAGCATGGGTGAGCCAGTACATCGCCGAGTAGTCGAGCGTGTGGTCGAACTTCTTCGACTGCGAGGCGAGAACCCCACGCGGATCGCGGGTGAGCACCAGGAAGCGACTGTCGGGCCAGTGTTTTGCCAGCAGCGGAGTCAGCTCCACCCGGAGCATCTTGTTGCCCCAATGGCTGGTGCCTTCCACGGCGCGGAACAAGTGCTCACACACCGTCGCCCAACCCGGCTCAGCTTCGTGCGCCTCGTGGATTCGCTGCGGAAGGTCCGGCTGGAGGAAGGCGACCTCGTTGTTGCCCACGTTGCTCGGGTCGTCGATCGATACGCGCAGGTCCTCGAGAAGGCCGGCCATGGCCAGCGGGTCGCCGAGGCGGTCCTTCCAGCGTTCGTAGATGACGATCCCCTCCACGGGGATCTTGGACTCGTACCCCATCGATACGTCCGGGTGCGACGCAACCAGGTCGAACACCCAACTTGTTCCACTTCGGGTCGTTCCGACCACCCAAACCACGGTTGACACTGATGCCTCCTGTGACACTGATGCCTCCTGGCCGGTCACCCGTCCGCCAGCGTCAAACGGTACCCGTGCAGGCCCCGCAGACCCATTTCGGTGGGCCCAAGTCGGTGGGCCCAAGTCGACAGTCCTGGGCTCAGGCGGAGGGACGCATCCAGTGACCGGCGTTCACCGGCAGGGCAGTGCCCGTCACACAGCGTGCGAGTGGCGATGCGAAAAAGGTGACCGCTCCTGCGATCTCCGAGGAGTGAGGCAGATAGCCGAGAGCCGTCTCCGCTGCGAGGTCGTCGTAGACGTCCTGCCATGTTGCTCCGTCGCCGCGCTCCGCCGCCTGCCAGTCGAGGTAGATCTTGACGCTGTCACCCCAGATGTAGCCGGGGTGGACCGCATTGACACGTATCCCGTACTCGCCGAGCTCTCTGGCGAGGGTCTTCGTGACCGCGCCCAGGGCTGCCTTGGAACCGGCATAGGAGCCGGCCTTGGGCTCGATCATCTGGGTCGACATCGTGTTGACCATCACGATCCGGGCATCTCCGGATGACTCTCCGGCTGCCTTCAACAGCGGCAACACGGCCTGTGTGATGCCGAGGGTACCGAGATAGTTCACATGCACCGGCCGCGTCCAGCGGGACAGGTCCGCGTCCTCGAAGCGCACGTGCTCACCAGCATGGAAGGCCGAATTGACGAGAACGTCCAACCTGCCACCGAAGGCGTCACCCACCTCGGCGGCAACCCGCTCACAGTCCTCCGGCGAGGTGATGCTTCCCTGGAGACGCACCGCGCGGCGGCCCAGTGCCTCCACCTCATCGGCCACCTCCGGAACGTTGCGCTCCGAACGGGCCAACAGGGCGACGTCGGCACCCTGACGCGCCAGGCCGAGCGCGATGTCGCGGCCCATTCCCGGGCCGATTCCGGTGACGAGGGCCACCTTGTCGGCCAGCATTGAGCCGGTCACGCTGGCCGGTTCAACGTTGGCCGCAGCGGCGTCCGCTGTCGTGTAGTCGTTGGCCTTTTCACTCATGGTCAGGACCTCTTCGTCTCGCTCCAGGGGATGTCGCGGTCGCCGCCGGGCTCGCGCGGAAGACCGAGCGCCTGCTCTCCCAGGTTGTTTCGGTGGACCTCCTCGGTTCCGCCCCCGATGCGTGATGCGAACTGGTGCAGGAACTGGAACTGCCAGAACCCCTCACCCTCGGCGTCTTCCCAGAGCATCCCCTCGGCACCCTCCATCTCCAGAGCCAGTTCCACGCGCTGGCTGAGGGCTCGCGTGAAGAAGTTCTTCAACAACGATCCGTGCAGCGCCAGTTCGAGGCGGCCGGTCATCACCGCTGTCTGGCTGCGCCAACCCATCCAGCGCAGGATGTGTTCATTGGCGTACACCTGCGCCAACCGTTGGCGGACCCGGGGATCCTCGACGGCGCCGGTGCGCCTGGCGGTTGACAGCACAGCCGTGAAGCCGGTCGACTGGCTCGCTCCAGAGATCATCTGGCTCTCGGATCGAAGCGTCGTCCGCGCAACCCGCCAGCCCTCGCCGATTTCGCCCACGACGTTCTGAGCAGGAATGCGTACACCGGAGAGGAACACCTCGTTGAAGTGCGCCACGCCCTGTGCCTGCACGAGCGGGCGCACATCGATGCCCGGAGTCGACATGTCGACGATGAAGAACGTGATGCCCCTGTGCTTCGGCGCGTCCGGATCCGTACGGGCGATCAGGATTCCGAAGTCCGCGTGCTGGGCGCTGGAGGTCCACACCTTCTGGCCGTCGACGATCCACTCGTCGCCGTCGAGGACGGCCCTCGTCGCCAGCGAGGCCAGATCCGACCCGGCGCCGGGCTCGCTGAAGAGCTGGCACCAGACCTCCTCACCGGACAGAAGCGGCTCGATATATCGGTCCTGCTGCTCGGGCGTACCGTGCTTCATCAGCGTCGGTCCGACCAGCGCCTGGTAGGCGGTGATGAATCCGGCGGTGGTGTCGAAATCGGCCAGTTCCTGGTTGAACACGATCTGGTGGGCCGCACTCAGGCCCCTGCCGCCGAAGCTCTCCGGCCAGGTGAGGCCGGCCCATCCGTTCTCGAAGAGCGTCGACTGCCATTGATGGCACCGGAGGCGGAACTCCTCGGCCACCTCGGGGTCGGTGCTCGACACGTTGCGTGACCAATCCCGGTCGTCACCGCGACGCGGCTGGGCGTTACTTTCCAGGAACGCACGCACTTCCCTGCGGAAGGTGGCCAGCTCTGTTGAGTCCTCGAAATCCACGAGGCGATGGTAGGCCGCAAAACTGGAACGCGTTCCAATCCCGCTGATTGAGTCGCTGAACTACCTGGGCGGACAGCTCAGGAACGGAGCGCAGGAACGGACTGTTCAGGAGATGAGCTCACCGGCTGCATCGACGACGACCATGTCGAGACCCAGCAGACGGGCTCGGTCAGCCACTTCCTCGGCGGCATCAAGGGCTCGCTCAGTTTCGCTGAAGACCCACCGGGAGACCCACCGCCGCACCACCACCACCCTCGCCCCGGGCTCATCGACCGCTGGCGCCCCGAGCGAGAGGTAGTTGGTGAAGGCAGCGCCAACGTCTGCTGGGTCGGGTACCCCATCCGCGAGCACGACACCGGCATCGGAGCCGCGTGACCACATCAACTCCATCAGGGGCTCGACTGCGCTCAGCGGTGGCTCGGAGCCAATCGCGAACAGCAGGAACTCACTTCCGCAGGAGACCGCCAGCGCGTCGTACTCCACTGCTCGTCCACCCGAAGGTCGAGGAACCAGACGCATCGCGTCTCCGACCCCGTCGAGTGCGGAAACCAGGTCCCGACGAGAGGGGCTCGTGTGGTCGTCGAGCACCAGGAACTCCTGGCGAGTCGCGTTGGGCAACAGGTCCTGAACATCCGCCGCCAGGCGCGCAGCCCCGGCGGGTTCCATTCCTGAGATCACGACACCCACCGACGAGCCGACACGACCGCGCCTGGGCGAGCGCGAGCCACCCAGAGCTTCTGCTGTCGGGATCGGCGCCCCGCTGTGTGTCTCGTCGTTGTTCTCGGCCATGGCAATCGGCGAACCCGCCGCCTCTCACCATCGGCAGGATCCGCGCCCGATTGAGTCGTGGTTCCGAGAAACTCAGAGGCGTTCGACGATTGTCACGTTCGCCTGGCCCCCGCCCTCACACATCGTCTGGAGGCCATAGCGGCCGCCGGTGCGCTCGAGTTCATGCAACAAAGTGGTCATCAGCCGAACGCCGGTCGCTCCGAGTGGGTGCCCGAGTGCGATTGCGCCGCCGTTGACGTTCACCTTGGCGTGATCGACGCCGAGCTCGGCTTCCCATGCCAGCACCACTGACGCGAAGGCCTCGTTGATCTCGACCAGGTCGATGTCGTCCATGGTCATCCCGGCGCGCTCCAGTGCGTAACGGGTCGCAGGTATCGGAGCGGACAGCATCCGGATCGGATCTTCACCCCGAACCGATATGTGGTGGATACGCGCCCTCGGCTTGAGCCCGTGGCGCTCGACGGCCCCCTCGGATGCGACCAACATCGCCGCGGAAGCATCGGAGATCTGCGATGCGAGTGCGGCCGTGAGACGTCCACCCTCGACCAGGGCGGGCAGGCTGCGGATCTTGTCCAGGTTCGGTTCACGCGGACCTTCATCGTGCGCCAACTCCCCCACCGGCTCGATCTCGGTCTGGAAGCGACCCTCTGCTCGTGCACGAATAGCCCGCTCGTGGCTCTCGACGGCAAAGGCCTCCATCTGTTCGCGCGAGATGTCCCAGTTCTCCGCGATCATCTCCGCGCCCCGGAACTGGCTGACTTCCTGGTCGCCGTAGCGCTTCTGCCAGCCAACAGACCCCGAGAACGGATCCTCGAAGCCGAACTCCTGGCCAGCGATCATCGCGGCTGAGATCGGAATGGCGCTCATGTTCTGCACTCCGCCCGCCACGACCAGGTCGGTCGTGCCCGACATCACTGCCTGGGCTGCAAAATGCACCGCCTGCTGGGAGGAGCCGCATTGCCGATCGATGGTGGTTCCGGGCACTTCCTCGGGCATACCAGCGGCCAACCAGGCGGTTCGGGCGATGTCGCCGGCTTGTGGACCGATCGTGTCGACACAGCCGAACACCACATCTTCGACTGCCGATGGATCCACGCCGGTGCGTTCGACAAGTGCGGAAATCGAATGCGCCCCGAGATCAGCAGGATGCATCTCGGCCAGTCCCCCGCCGCGACGCCCGACGGGACTGCGCACCGAATCGATTATGTAGGCCTCCGCCATGGATCCTCCCGGAATTTCGGTCACCTGGGCGACCAACGTTGGACTAATGACGGTAACGCCGAAGCGGCGGCGGAGCCATCCAGCCAGCGAGACGACCTCGGCTGCGGCACACTGTTGACATGCCGTCGCGAGCCGAGGACTTCGATCTGCTGCCCCAGTCCGTGGCCGAAGCATGGAGCAACTTCCTCAACTGGGACGACCAGGTGTACTTCCCACAAATGGTCGGCATCGAGGTGGAGGAACTGCGACGCGACTACGCACGAATGGGTCTTGCGTGGCGTCCGGAGTTGAACCAGCCCCAGGGCCTCATGCACGGCGGGGCGATTGCCACGCTCATCGACACTGTCGTGGTGCCGGCCATCGGCACGGCCTATGACTCCCCGCGGCCCTTCTCCACGATCGAAATGTCGGTCCGCTATCTGGGACCGGTCCGCAAGGAGGACCTGGTGGCCGAGGGATGGGTCACCCGTCGTGGAAAACGGATCGCCTTCTGTGATGTCGAGGTGCGCACGGCGTCGGGGGTGGTCGTGGCCACGGGATCTCTGATCTACATCGTCGGATCGCCGCCGTCGCCGGAGTCTGACTGAGCTGCATCCACCAGCCACGGTGGAATCGGCGCGCCCTTGGTTGCGGCCAGGTGTTGGGTTCCCTCGGGACAATTCTCGGCGAGGGTGCACCAACGACAGGACCTACCCGGATGCCGCGGCGCTGTGGAAGGCTTGAGCCTCCATCCTGCGTCATCGGTGAGCTCCACGACGGCGGAGTCCAGCTCGGCGTCGTCAATCGGGTGGCGGTAGCGGGCGAGCGTGTCGCGATGTCCGATGTGGACCTCGACCGGAACCTCACCATGTGCTGCTGCGGTCACCAACGCAATTCGTCGCGCAAGTCGTGCGTCGGTGCCACGGGCACCCGGAGAAAGCACCAGCAAGTGGATCCCGGAGCGGGTTCGGCGGCTCGCATCGACTCGCGCGGCAATGGTCACCGGAGCGGAGCGGAGCTTTCGCAATCGGTGACCCGGCCCATGCCAGTGCGGTTCGCCATTGCGTGAGGTGAGCGCCAGCGCATCCACCATCCACGATGCCGCCGCAGCGGTGACGGCTGCTCGCTCCGCGCGATCGAGCTGGTCAAGCCATTCGCCGAGCCCGGGGCGGAAGATGGTGGTGTCGCAAAGCGTGGAGGCGACTTCCGCGATCGCGTCGCGGGCAGGGGCCGAAGGGTTGCGACCCCCATCGTCGCGACCTGCACCGTCGCGATGGCGCCGCAGGGTCTCGAGGGCGATCTCCCGTGCCGCTGCACGCGCCGAGTCCCGGAAGTCGTCCTGCGGTGCGAGGTGGCCGGCTGGACATTCCGCCGCCGCGAGGTGCGCATCAACCCTTACGGGATCGGCAGTGTCGGACGACTCGACCGAACCCGGTCCGGCGGCCAGAGCATCCTCGATCGCCGGGAGCCAACGGCCCATCACATCCGCACGTCGCTGCGAACCCTGATCAGCCATCGGTCACCACCGCATCGAGCTGCTCGAGAGACTCCGAGCAAACATCCGCCAGGGAGCACCAGTTGCAGTGGGGCCCCGCAGTGCGTTGTGGCACCCTGCCATCCCAGAGCTCACCCAGCCGCTCCATGGCTGCGACCACCCGCATCGCGGAGCTTGTCACAGCGCCACCGACGGGCACTTCGACGCACATCTCCGGGCTCTGGGCCTCCTGCCCGGAGGGATACCAGAGCGCAGCTGCGGCAGGGACATGCCCGTGTACCAGAGCGGCGAGCATCACGTAGTGCCGCAACTGGGCGGAGTGGTCGGAGCGGTGAGATCCTGACTTGACCTCCAACAGCACCGCTGGGGCGCCGGTGCCCGGACCTCCCAGCAGGACGTCCACGCGTCCGGGAAGTCGCACCGAATCCTCGATCTCCACCGCCAGGGTGACCTCCACGCGCGGCGATTGCGCCCTGAGCTGGCCGAACGCACCGGCGCTGGATGCCAGCAGTGCCAGGTCGGCCACCCGCTCGTCCACCGCCAGCGGATCAGCTACAGCCACCGCATCAGCTACAGCCAACGGATCAACGTCAGCGACCCGATCGAGCGTGGAGAGGTGGGCGTCGAGCGCCTCGATGTCACCGGGGCTGTCTGTCGCGGCCCAGTGCGATCGAAGGTCCTCCACCGGGTCGGCCACCGGGCCTGCGTGGATCACATGGCACACGTACGCGTCGAGCGCCCGTCCACGGAACAGCTTCCAGCCAGTGCCCGCGTGCCCGCCAGCGGCCTCCTGCACTGCAAGCTGCTCACAACGGTGTATCGACGACACGAACTGCTGGCTGATGGTCAGCGGCAGGGCAGGACCGGTTTCGGCCCCGGCCAGGACCCGAAGACTTCGGGCGGCTTCGGTGAGCATCGACCGCGCCGCGGTGACGTCCTCCACCGTGTCGTTTCGATTCGTTGACGCCGGATCCAGGGTCGCCAGCCAATCCGAGAGTCGCACAAGCGCAGTGTCGCAGATCGGCCGAGGACGACAGCGGAGCCGTCAGTCGCCCCGGTATCTGCACCCCGAAGTGCAGGTCTCGCGCACCTCCACCATCGCCAGGTCGGGTAGCACGATGACGAGGCGGTCCCAGATCCACCGGGCCAGCACTTCGGAGGTGGGGTTCGTCAGTCCATCGATCTCATTGAGGTAACGATGGTCGAGTTCCGCTCGGAGCGGCTCACATGCGGCGGATATCTCGGCGAAGTCGCGAACCCAGCCACTCTCGGGACCAACGGGGCCCTCGACGTGCACCGAAACCCTGAAGGAATGGCCGTGCAGCCTCGCGCACTTGTGGTCCTCGGCAACGTTCGGAAGCCGGTGCGCCGATTCGAATCCGAACTCCTTGTAGATCTCCACCGACAAGAGGTTAGAAACGCACGCCCCGCCACCCGGCATCGGAAGTCGCTGAAATCCCTACTCGCGCAGCTCCTGACTAGGGTCGGTTGCCATGGCTCCGGAGCAGAAGGTTCTCGTGGCGGGCGCTTCCGGCTATGTCGGCCGCTACGTGGCTGAGGCGTTCAAGCAGCGCGGCTACTGGGTCCGGGCGCTCTGCCGGGATGCCGACCGCCTGGCACGCACCGGTCCCTTCGACACCCCGGCCGTGTCCACGCGAGAAGACATCAGTGGGGTCACCGTGGACGACGTCTTCGTGGGCGAACTCACGCGCCCCGAAACCCTCGACGGCCTCATGGATGACATCGACATCGTCTTCTCGAGCGTCGGGATTTCTCGCCAGCGCGACCGGCTCTCCTTCGAGGATGTGGACTACGGGTGCAACCACACGCTCATCGAAATGGCAAGGGCCGCTTCTGTGTCGCGATTCGTCTACGTCTCGATGCAAGGTGCCGACGAAGCCAGACTCGCGAACCTCGCCATCACCCGCGCGCATGAGCGAATCGTCGATGAGCTCGGCGACTCGGGCCTGGAGCACCGAATCGTGCGCCCCTGTGGATACTTCTCGGACATGGGTGCGCTCATGTCGATGGCCCGACGCGGCGTTGTGCTGCTGGTTGGCGATGGCAGCAACCGCATGAGCCCGATCCATGGCCGCGACCTCGCTGAGGTGTGTGTGGACGCGGCAGCATCCGACGCCGGTTCCGCTGACGGTGGAGGGATCGAAGCCGCTGGAGGTATCGGAGCCGGTGGAGAGATCGAAGCCGGCGGACCACAGGTGATGACCCAGCGCGAAGCCGCAGAACTGGCTTTCGAGGTCCTGGGGCGCAAACAGCGAATCCTCGTGCTGCCCATGGGCGTGGCCAAAGCCATGGCCCGGGGCGCCGGCCACATCTCGAGCCAGTTCGGTGACCTGGCCGAGTTCATCGTCGTCGCCGGTGAGATCGACGGCGTGGGCCCGCCGGTGGGCCGCAGGACCCTGCGCAGCTACTTCGAGGAACTGGCATCCACCTAGGGAATCCTGAGTCACCGGAAAGTTCTGTGTCGCCTAAGGAATTCCGAGGGCCTTGTGGGTCTGCAGCGAAAGGCGCCAGCGGGGATTCGCCCGGCAATAACGCACCGAAGCGGCGGTGTTGTCCGCGATCCCTGGCCCATCCATCGGTTGCAGCAGGAAGTGGTCGAAATCCCAGGCAGGTGATCGCAGATCCTCCGGATCCAGACCGGACTGTGGATGGACCAACTTGAGCTCGTCTCCGTGGCGGACGACCACGGTCGAACCGGCCTTGGGTGACACGCACACCCAGTCGATGCCCTCGCAGAGCTCGATCGTGCCGTTGGTCTCTATGGCCACCTCGAAGCCGGCGCTCGACATTTCGGCGGTCAGGGGGGCATCCAGCTGAAGCATGGGCTCGCCACCGGTGAACACCACCAGCGGCCTCACACCAGTGCCCGCGGAACCGGGCTGCTCGCCAGTTGCGCCGGACCACTCCGCCACCGCCGCTGCGACGAGCGAACCGGCGTCGCTGAACACGCCGCCTCCCGGACCGCCGGTGCCGACGAAATCCGTGTCACAGAATCGACAGACAGCCGAGTCCCGTTGCGCCTCATGGCCCGACCAGAGGTTGCAACCGGTGAACCGACAGAAGACAGCGGCGCGACCAGCATTGACGCCTTCGCCCTGCAACGTCGCGAACATTTCCTTGACCCGGTAGCTCATGTCAGCACCAGAACCTCATCTCGGCGGCGGACCCCATTTCGGACACGGGCACTCATGAAAGCGCGTACCGCGTGGGATCCGCGATCCCGGCCTGCGCGAAACCGCCCGCACGAAGGCGGCAAGACTCGCAGGATCCGCAGGCAGCACCGTCGGAGTCGGGGTCATAGCAACTGATCGTGGAGCTGTAGTCGACTCCCAGGTGGGTCCCCAACGAGATGATCTCCGCCTTGGACAATTCGATCAACGGAGCGTGGACCTCGACCGTGCGACCCCCCTCGGTGGTCGCGGCAGTGGCGACATTGGCCAGCGTCTCGAAGGCCGCAATGAACTCCGGACGGCAATCGGGATAGCCGGAGTAGTCCACTGCATTGACGCCGATGAAGATGTGATCCGCGCCGAGGACCTCGGCCCACGCCAGCGCGAGGGAAAGAAACACGGTGTTGCGGGCGGGCACGTATGTGATCGGAATCGTTCCCGCCGGCCCCTCTTCCTTGGGCACATCAATGTCGTCGGTCAGAGCCGAGCCCCCGAAACGGCCGAGGTCCAGTTCAAGCACCTCGTGGCGGACCGCGCCGAGGGTGGATGCGACACGCTCTGCTGCTTCGAGCTCCACTGAATGACGCTGCCCATATCGGAAGCTGAGGGCGTTGCAGCGGAATCCATCGGCGACCGCCTGGGCCAGCACGGTCGCCGAATCCAGTCCGCCGCTCACGAGAACCACTGCGTCGCGAGTCACCGCGCCCCTCGGGGCGAGACGGCAGACATCAGTTCAGCTCCTTGATCTCCGATGTGACCATCCGCAGGGTTGTCTTCGGGTCGAATTCCAACGACTCCTCCAGGTCCGACTCGAGGGAATCCGTATCAGTGGGCAGCTTCGGTCCGGTCAACACGATCTCCAGTGTCTCGCCTTCTGCTTCCACCCGAACGAGGGCCACATCACCGCCCTCGGGCAGCCAGTCGGAGACCACCTCCGATGCCTTGGCCTCGTTGCTCGCCTCGATCCACAGGTCCTGGGAGGTGATGCTGAGAGGGATCAGGATCAGCAGCGCGCCGGCCGCGAACACTCCGACCACGCGCCTCATACGGCTGCGCTGGTCCTCATCGGGCGGCAACGCCGCAAAGCCCATCAGCACGAACACGGTCACAGCAGCCAGGACTATCGAGACGAAGTTGGTCAGGAACAACAACGATGCCCCGACGGCGTCTTCCCAGACGCGCTGCTGGAGCGTGATTCCGACGACCGAGAGCGGCGGGACCAGTGCCACCGCTATTGCAACACCTGACAGAGAACTGGAGACCCTCGGGTCGACCGTCGCGTATGCACCGGCGGCTCCGGCGAATATGGCGATGCAGAAGTCCAGCAGCTCGGGTTCTATCCGTGAGCTGATCTGGGAGTTGGTGGCGATGTCTCCCACCGTCGGCAGCCAGGCCGAGATCAGCCAGGCGACCGCCACGGCTGCGAGCGCAGCGAAGATGACCAGGGTCACGGACCGAGCGAGACGGATCGCCCAGCCGTTGACCGCCGCTGCGGCAACTCCCATGATCGGGGTCATCAGCGGCGCCACGAGCATCGCGCCGATGACAACCGCTGTGGAATCCTGGATGACGGCGAAGGTGGCGATGCCCGTGGCGAGCACCATCATCACCCAGAACGACCCGAGCTTCACCGCCTTGCGAGGTGGCTCGAAGAAGAGGGAATCGACGAGTTCGCCGCGGCTCTCCGAACCCAGCCGGCGACGCAGCAGCCAGTCGTTGACCAAGCCGGGCGCCGAGCGGTGGTCGAATCGAAGTCTTGTTGCGCCGGTGTTGCGCCGAAGCCCCATGGTCAGCAGCACTCCACCGAGTGCGAGCGAACCCACCCCGAGTCCCGCACGAATCGCGAGGATGGCGGTTGCGGGCACCAGCACGGTCAGCCCACCGAGGGTCACCAGGACCACGCCCGAGACGAGATGGTCCTTGCGTCGCCGCTTGGTGTCCGACGAGAAGGCGGTGAGCAGGAACAGGCTCACGCCCTGCAGGAGGAACACCCCGCCGATGACAACGCTGAAGTAGACGTCGTCGAGCAGCAGGAGTATCGCTGCAGCAACGAACCCAACCGCGACGAAGGCCCGGGTAACCCGCATGGTGAGGCTCGGCAGATGATGGTCACCCGGGCCAGGGTCTCCCGAGCCAGGGCCACCCGAGCCAGGGCCACTTGAGCCAGGGACACCTGAGCCGTTCGCACCTCGGCCGGGGGCGTCCGACCGTGCAGTGGTTGAC
>JBPCTP010000468.1:0-9703 GCA_051011615.1 Microthrixaceae bacterium
GAAGCAGAAGATGTTGAAGGCCGCTGCCGAGCAACAGGCTCGTGCCGAAGCTGAGCGGCAGAGAGCGCTGGGGGAGACCCGGAGCGCCGGAGCCGGTTCCACTGGAGCACCTTCCGGCTCGGTGCCCGCTCCGGGTGCCACCGGGATCGCCGGAGATCCCACTTCGCAGGAACTGGCGATCCTGGCGAAGATCCGACGTTGTGAGAGCCGTGGCAACTACTCGATCACGAGCCCGAGCGGGAAGTACCGCGGGGCATACCAGTTCGATCGACGCACCTGGGCGGGCGTGGGCGGATCCGGTGATCCGGCGGCGGCCCCGCCGTACGAACAGGACTACCGCGCACTCGTGCTCTATCGGTCACGGGGCGGACGGCCATGGCCGAACTGCTCCTGAGGCACTCCGGTGCGATCAGGCGCGGGCAGCCTTGTGCGCCTTCAGCGAACGTGCACGCTTGCCGGCGTCCAGTTCCACCTTGCGCAGGCGGATTGCCTCCGGCGTCACCTCGACGCATTCGTCCGAAGCCACGAACTCGAGTGCTCGTTCCAGGGAGAACTTCGTCGGCGGTGTCAGCTTCTGCGTGTTGTCCGAACCGGCAGCGCGCATGTTCGTGAGCTGTTTCTCGCGGGTGATGTTCACGTCCATGTCCTCTGAGCGCGCATTCTCACCCACGACCATTCCCTCGTAGACCTCTTCGGTCGGGCCCACGAACAGCGTTGCCCTCTCCTGGATTGCAACGATGCTGTACGGCGTTACCTTGCCGGTGCGATCGGCAACCACCGAACCACGATCGCGGGAGCGGATCTCGCCGAACCATGGTGCCCAACCGTCGAACACGGAGTGCAACATGCCTGTGCCGCGGGTCTCGGTGAGGAAGTCGGTGCGGAAGCCGAGAAGCCCCCGGGCGGGCACGCGCTGGTCGATCCGCACCCAGCCGGTGCCGTGGTTGACCATGTTGACCAGCACGCCACGTCGTGTGGCCAGCAACTGGCTGACCGCTCCGAGGTATTCCTCGGGTACGTCGATGGACACCGCCTCCACGGGCTCGTGCAGCTTGCCGTCGATCTCTCGGGTGACCACCTGTGGCTTGCCCACGGTCAACTCGAAGCCCTCGCGGCGCATCGTCTCCACCAGGATCGCAAGCTGGAGTTCACCTCGGGCATGCACCTCCCAGGCATCGGGGCGCTCGGTGGGCAGCACCCTCAGGCTCACGTTGCCGACCAATTCCGCATCGAGGCGGCCCTTGATCAGCCGAGCCGTGAGCTGCTTGCCGTCACGACCTGCCAGAGGAGAGGTGTTCACGCCCAGGGTCATGGCGAGACTCGGCTCGTCGACCGAGATGACGGGCAGGGGGCGCGGGTCCACCGGATCGGCAAGCGTCTCGCCGATTCCCACGTCTTCGATGCCGGCGATCGCGATGAGCTCACCCGGACCAGCCGATTCGGCCTCGATCCGCTCGTGGTTCTCGGTGACGTACAGCACGCCGACCTTGGCAGACTCGATGCTGCCGTCGGAGCGGCACCAAGCGATGGACTGGCCGCGACGGATCTCCCCGTGGCGGACCCTGCACATGGCCAGTCGACCGACGAACTCGTTGGCGTCGAGGTTGGTCACCCAGGCCTGCAGCGGATGCTCGGGGTCATGACGGGGTGCGGGCAGCCGGTCGAGCAGAACCTCCAGCAGCGGGGAGAGGTCATCTTCGAGGTCGTCGGTCCCGCTCGGCTGGCTCAGCGAGGCACGACCGACGCGGGCACTCGTGTAGACGGTCGGGAAGTCGATCTGGTCGATGTCGGCGTCGAGGTCGAGGAACAGTTCCTCCACGTCGTGGACGACCTCGTCTATGCGTGCATCTGGACGGTCGATCTTGTTGACCACCAGCACCACAGGCAGACCCAGCTCCAGCGTCTTGCGCAGAACGAAGCGGGTCTGAGGCAAAGGCCCCTCGGACGCGTCGACCAACAACAGCACCCCATCCACCATCGTGAGTGCGCGCTCCACCTCGCCACCGAAGTCCGCGTGGCCCGGTGTGTCGACGATGTTGACCTTCACCTCGCCACCTTCGGGGCGCGGCCACCGCACGGCGGTGTTCTTGGCCTCGATGGTGATGCCCTTCTCGCGCTCGAGGTCGAGCGAGTCCATGACGCGGTCCGCCTGCTCGGCCCGGTGACCCATTGCGCCCGACTGCTGGAGCAGCGCGTCGACCAAGGTGGTCTTTCCGTGGTCCACGTGGGCCACGATCGCTACGTTTCGGATGTCCTCGACGGGCACCGTGCGCGTCGGGTCGGATTCGGAGATTTGGTCAGTCACGATTCTGTGGGTTCTCGGGCGCGATGGATGCTGATCGTTCAGCAGCGCCGGCCGGGCGACTTGGGGGTCAGTTCGCTTGGGGCCTGCACCCAACGGTAGGGGAGAAGTGCCGCAACGGCTTCATCGACGTTCCCCTTGGTAACCGGCAGGTGAAGCTAATTCGGATAGTCCTGAACATGAGTGCCGGAGCACTCATGGTGTTCGTCGCGCGGGCCAGGTCGCTGCCGCGTCTGGCTCGGGTGCGCAGGTGAACCAAAGCTCCAGCAGTCGCCGGGAATCTGTGTCTCGGCTTGCCGAGCCTGCGTAGGCTCCGCTCCAGCCGACCCCAGGAGAATCGCCATGTCCGAGCCTGTTGTGAACGTGAGCACCGTCGTGATCAACGTGAACGACATGGCAAGGGAGAAGGCGTTCTGGGGCGAGTTGCTCGGAGTTGGGGTACAACACGATGTCGGTGACTTCTTCGTGTGGTTCGAGCCCCAGACTCCCGGTGGGGTCGCAGTGGCACTCCAGTTGGTGGAGGACGCCAAGGTGGGGCCGAATCGGCTTCACCTCGACACCGCGGTTGCAGATGCAACCGCGGCCCGCGAGCGCATCGAGGAGCTCGGCGGATCACATGTGGAGGACCACGAGATGGCCGGATTCCGGTGGACGATCATGGCCGACCCCGAGGGCAATGAGTTCTGCATCACCAGTTCCCACTGACGCAGCGCCATTTCAACGTCGCGTTGGCTCACGGTGAGCAACCGGTAACTCAGTGCATCAGGTATTCGGCCATCGCCACCGAGCGGAGCGTTTCCATGTCGAACAGGCGACCCACCGTGTCCATCATCACCGTCAGGTTCTCGGCGTCGTCGTTGTGGAATGCCAGGAGGTCGTCGACCACTTCTTCCGACGGCCAGCTCTCCATGACGATCCCATCCAGGGGGGCTGATCCGGCTGTGAGTGCCCGCACCACACGGTTCCTCACATAGCGGAGCCGTGGCTGCGCTGCTTCGGACATCGGCGACTGGCGCCCGTACCAGAGTTCGGTGAACTCCGGCTCGGTCATCGAAACGTTGCGCTTCACAACCGCAACAGTTGTGATGCCCGGGGAACGTTGCCCGGCTGGCCAGCCGCGGGGTTCACCTCGCCGTTGGCCGTACTCGGAGTACACCGACTCGGCCACCAGGTAGCCCTCCACGCGTTCCGCAAGAGGCAGTAGCGCTGCGTCGAAGTCGACCAGGTCATGTGAAGCCACCCAGGTCGACAGAGCGGCACGAAGTGGCAACTCACCGTCGGGGCAGGGCATCGGACCGGTGATCGACACGGAGTCGTCCACGATGTGAAGCGTCGAGTCGGATGCACCCGACTGCTCAAGCGATGCCACAGCCGCCTTCAGCGATTCGGACAGTTCGACGCGGGTCGCTGATGGCCTCGTCCTGAACAAGTAGATGACCTTTTCCATGTGTGCCCTCCGGTCCGGCTGACATCGTGCCATGTGCGCCGCTCCGGTGGCTTCTCAGAGCGTCGGTGCGGCAGCGGCAAAGCGGGGGTGGGTAGAGTTCTTCCATGGCATCCCCGCAGCGTTCCAAACAGCGGCGCTCCGGACCTTCGGGTCCTGATCCAGCTGCACGCGGCATCATCCTCGTCGTGGTGGCGGTCGTGCTGGGCGCGATCCTGCTGGCCGCGGGCGGCACGGTCGGCTTCGACCAGGACGACGCAAGCGTCGACATCGGAGAGGGCGGCGGCGACGGAGTCACCGAGACGACGGCCCCGGTCGAGGAGGAGACGACAACAAGTGCGCCCGTGACAGTCGCACCGTCCGAGGTCGCCGTGGTGGCTGCGAACGGAGCTGGCATCTCGGGGCTGGCAGGCGAGACGGCAACGTTCCTCGCGACCCAGGGCTACAACAACACGTCGGCAACCGATGCCGTGACCGACACTGCCCAGACCGTCGTGTACTACGTCGACGGCTTCCAGCCGAATGCCGCCGCCATCGCTGCGACGCTCGGTATCCCGGCGTCACAGGTCCAACCCCTGCCGGCCGAGCCAGTGGCCAGCGAACAGCCCGACGGAACCGCAGTCGTCGTGGTGATCGGACCTGACGCGCAGGCGGTTGTCACCGGGGCCGCAGCGACCGATACCACTGCACCCGGCTGACGCACAGCGTTGCGCGCATCGGTGGCAGCCCGCGGTCCTAGGGCTCAGACAGCGCGGAGTTGGTCCCTGAGCCAGGACTCGGGCGTTCGTCGCGCCACAGCTTCGGCGAGATCACTTGACTTGAAGCGTCGCTGATCGGGCTCCAGGTCGAGAGCCTTGCCGATTGCGTCGGCCGTGCCCTCGATGTCGAAGGGAAACACGGCAACCACCTCGTCATCGAGTTCGGCGTATGCGCCCGCTTCGGTGGAGAGCAGCAGCGTGCCGTAGCGCTCGTTGACGGCAGGGCCCTCCTTGGCCACGAGGTTCAGCCCGTCGCGGATTGGGTTGACCAGCAGCACGTCATACATCTTCAGCACGGCCACCGAACGCGGGAAGTTGTCGTCAGTCATCAACTCCACGGGTTGCCAGCCCGGTGTACCCCAACGCTCGTTGACCAACTCTGCTGAGGCGAGAACCTCGTCGCGGTAGCGGCGGTACTCCTCGACACCGAGGCGCGAGGGATAGCAACAGGCGATGAACACCACCTTGTCGTGCAGGTCCTTTCGCTTCTCCAGAAGCCGGTCGAAGGCGGCGAAGCCCCGGGCGATGTTCTTCGAGAGTTCCATACGGTCCACACGGGCGACCACTGCCCGGTCGCCCACCCGGCCTTCGAGTGCCTTGCCCGCTTCGAGGCACGGCTCCGAATCGGCAACGGCCCTCATGTCATCGAGGTCGCTGTTCAAAGTGGCATGGAAGGTGCGGCCGATCTGGTCCGCCAGCTCGGCCTGGCAGGCTTGGTAGTTCAGCTCCCAGCGGCTCGTGTGGAACCCACAGGCATCATGGCTTGCAAGCCCTTCGAGCAGTTCCGAACGAACCGGCGGGGGCAGGACCCTGAACTCCTCGGGGCCGGCGAACGGCGTGTGGTGGAAGTGCACGAAGCGAAGGTCGTCGCGCTCGACGCGTGCCATCCTCGCCACGAGGCAGAGGTGGTAGTCCTGCACGAGCACGATGGCGCCGTGCGGAGCGCTGGACACGATCGCCTCCGCGAATGCCGCGTTGACCAACCGGTATGCGTCCCAGGAGTGCCACCAGTCGACGTCAAAGGCGGGGCTGCGGACCAGGTCATAGAGGCCGTGGTGCACGAACCAGAGCGTCGAGTTGGAGATGTCGTCGTAGTGCCGGCGCTGGAGTTCGGCATCGATGTTCAACAGCGTGACCCGAAGCCCATCGGCTTCGACCACACCGCCACCCGCATCTGTTGCCTCGCGGTCTGCGTCGGACATCGCAGCGGCGATCCAGGTCGCCCGGCCGGACTCGACCAACGGTGCCAGCCCGCTGACCAGGCCTCCCGAGCCGCGTTTGCCAACGAGTTGCCCGTCACGTCTGGAAAAGGAGATCGGACCGCGATTCGAAGCGATCACCACCGGCTTGGTGGAGGAGTCAGCCATCGAACCACCCTAGGAGGCGTGCGGGCCCGCCCTTTCAACGGCGGTGTGTCGCTCGCTCCTAGTGTGACCGGGTGCGAATACTGGTGGCACCCGACAAGTTCCGCGGCACTCTCAGCGCCGCTCAGGCTGCTACCGCGCTCTCCGCCGGCCTGTTGCGGGAGGGTCACGAGGTGCTGGAGATGCCCCTCGCTGATGGCGGGGAGGGAACGCTCGATGTGCTGGGCGGCGCCAACCGTTCGACAGTCGTCAGCAACCCACTGGGGGATCCCGTCGAGGCGCAATGGCGACTGGCCAAGCGGGTCGCGGTGATAGAGATGTCACGGGCATCCGGACTGTCGCTCGTGGGAGGGGCGGAGGGCAACGATGCGGTGGCCGCATCCACCCATGGAACGGGCGAACTGATCACCTCTGCCATGGAACACGGCGCAAAGCAGGTGATCGTCGGAGTCGGGGGCTCCGCCACGACCGACGGTGGTCTGGGTGCGCTGCGCGCCATGTATCCCCTCGAGCGACTCAAGGGTGTGGAGATGACAGTTGCGTGCGACGTGGCGGTCGGCTTCGTGGATGCAGCGCGCACCTTCGGGCCTCAGAAGGGCGCCACCGAAGCACAGGTCGAGTTGTTGGAGCGCCGTTTGGAACGTCTGGCGGGTGTGTACCTCGAAGACCACGGAGTGGACGTACTGGAACTGGACGGCGCCGGTGCTGCGGGCGGGCTGGCTGGTGGGCTGGCAGCGGTTGGTGCAGAACTCGTGTCCGGCTTCGACCTCGTTGCGGAGCACCTTGGCCTGGACGTCGCCCTTGAAGGCGTGGACGCGGTCGTGACCGGGGAAGGTTTCCTCGATGCCGAGTCCTTCGACGGAAAGGTCGTCGGTGGAGTACTCGACGCAGCCCTGCATTCTGGGACCCCGGTCGTTGCAGTCGTTGGGCAGGCGTTCGACGATGCCGCCGATCACGTCCCCACTGTGTCGCTCACGGAGCGATTCGGTATGGAGCAGGCGTTGGGGGACGCCGGCGGTTGCATGTTCGAAGCCGCAGCCGCAGTTGTCGAAATGCTCGACTCGCCTGCGGGCTGACGCTGTTGGCCGGGAGCTGGTGGGTCCGGAGACGTCGGTGTCGCTGCGGGTACGGGCGACCCGCTTGTCGGAGCTGGGTCAGGCTCCGACCGCGGCAGGAATCCTCGCCAGATACTCGCCCACCTCGATCATCGGCGGGCGCTCCGCAGCCTCAACCGTGACGCTGCCCTGATCTCCGAGAAGTTCCGCCGTCACACCGACCAGATCACGGTCTGCACGGCGCAAGGCTGTCTGCATGATCGACGCTGCCTGCGGTCCGAGCTCGTGGAGCGGGCGGTTGCGGTGGTGGCGCACATCCAGGTCGACCTGCACGATCCCGTTGGTGCCGAAGCGTCGGGCGATGTCGATCAGCAGCCCGATCTCGACTCCGTAGCCCTCCACGAACGGGAGCTGCTCGAGGAGCTGACGGCGACCGCCGTACTCACCCGAGAGAGGTTGGTGGATGCCGTTCAACTCCGGAAACAGCAGTGCGATTAGTGGCCGGGCAACCAACTCGGTGACTCGTCCACCACCCTCGCCCTCTGATTCCGGACGCCTGTAGAAGCCCTTCACGAAGTCGACGTCGGCCTCGCAGAGCATCGGACCGAGCAGCCCGGAAACGAATCGGTGGTGGAAGCTGGTGAGGTCGCTGTCACACCACAGCACGATGTCGCCGGTGGTCTCGAGCAGGGACTTCCACAGCACCTCGCCCTTGCCGTGGCCTTCGCCGTAGGCGGGCAGGATGTGCTCGGAGTGTCGCACACGTGCCCCGGCCGCAGCTGCGACGTCGGCGGTGTCGTCTGTGGAGTGATCGTCGATCACCAGTACGTCGTCGATCACACCCGGTGCAAGCAGCTCCTGGACGAGCGTGTCCACGATCGGTCCGACAGTCTCCGATTCGTTGCGCGCCGGCAGGCACACTGAAACCGTGGTTTCGCCCTTCGCCGCAAGCAGTCGGTCCACCGGGTATTCGAGGTGGCGTCGGGTGCGGATGGCACCCGGATCCCCGTGGTGCTCCATGTGGTCCGTGTCAACGGCAACCATGAAGTTGCTCCTTGTCGGACCCGCGCATCAGCAGATCCCGTTGTTGTGGATGCGGTTGACCTGAATCGACCGCACATCAACCGTACCGCCTCGAACGTCCTGCACGGCCGCGTGATTCCCCCATCCTCAGGAACTGCACAGTTGCACGACGGTTGTGGGAGCGGCCGGGAATCTTCTCGAATGCCCCGGCGTTGCGTGCACCGCATACGATCCAATGCAACGGCACCGCCCAGGAGAGACACGATGAGCATCACAATTCGCATCCCCACGACACTTCGTACCCTCACGGGCGGCGAGTCGCAGGTCGAGGTGGAGGCAGCGACAGTGGCTGATGCCCTGGCTGCCCTGGAGGACGCCCACCCGGGGTTCAATGACCGCCTCTTCGACGAGGACGGCTCGATTCGCCGATTCGTCAACCTGTTCGTGGCGGATGACGACGTGCGATACCTCGGTGGCGTCGACACACCGATTCCCGAGGGCGAGACCCTCTCGATCATTCCGGCGGTTGCCGGGGGCTGATCGCGGCTGCCGGTCCCTGCATTGGCGGGGCCAGGATTCCTGCTCCGGTTCCCGAGTTGACCTCAACCGCTGGAGGTGGCCGAGAGTGTCGCCACCAACTGCTGTCGATCCGGCCCCAGGGGAGCTTCTGGGGGCCGTGAGTCGCGATTCTGGTAGGCGGTCATTACCCTACCGACCACATCCGCGTTGCCCATGAGCGAGTCCGGTGGCTCCAGCAGGTTGAACATGCGCAGGAACGCCCGCAACACCACTGGGTCCTCCCTCATGGCGGGGAACAGTCCCTCCCGAAGGATGCTGCGTGCGAACTCGGCTTGGGTGTTGTTCGCCGCTGATGCAGCCTTGTTCATCCGGTCCTGGGCCACAGCGGCGGAGTGCCAGGGCAGGATCTCTCGTCGACACGCTGCCTCGTAGTGCTGTGCTGCGTCCAGGGGGTCCGGTTCGGCCAACGCTTCGGTGAGCAAGCCCGCCTGTGCCATGGCCAGGCTGCATCCCCGGCCGTAGAGGGGATTGGTTGCCGTGTGCGCATCGCCGACGGCATGAACGCCGGTGACCAGCGGCATTCCGTCGACCGTGAACTCTCGGCGACGGTTGATGAGGCCTCCCATGACCTCGACGCCGGTGATCGGCTCGGCGCGACCGCCAACATGGGAGGTCGTCGCCGGCAGCGCCTTGGCTGCCTCGGTGAAGGTGTCTTCGTCCAGCAGTAGATTGCGCAGCTCGGTGTCGCCTGTGTTGGTGGCGAGGGTGATGGAAAACGTCCGGTCGTCACCCTGGAACACGCCGTACTTCAGGTAGCCGAGGTCGCCCCCGATCGGGCCCAGCTGGGATGGGTAGTCGGCGCCGTCGCGAAGCCGGTAACAGCGCGACAGGTAGATGATCCCGGTGTCCTCCTCGGACTCGGCCAACTCGACTCCCAACGCGCCGAACAGAGCCGGCACGTCCATGCGGCGACCACCGGCGAGCACGACCGCATCGGCTGTCAGTTCCGTGCCATCGGTCAACCGCACCCCGCTCACATGCGGGCGGGAGCCATTCGCGGTGCTGTCCCGCGTCGCCGGCCTGTTGTTCGTGACGAGCGCCTCGACCGCTTCGCCGTGACGAAGCGTTGCGATGCCCTCATCCAGAACCGTGCGGCGCAGGACCCACTCGAACGTCGTTCGGCGGCACGCGATCGCGACGAGTTCGTCATCGCCGTTCATGGGCGTGCGGTCCATGCC
>JBPCTP010000469.1:0-8976 GCA_051011615.1 Microthrixaceae bacterium
GGCCTGCTGCTGGCCGAAGCCCGGACGCGCCAGGGCCTCGGACTCTCCGAAGTCGCAGAACGTCTCGACCCGAGCCTGGACGCAACCGAACTCATGGCTCTCGAGAGCGGCGCTCTGGAGGTCGAGCCGTCGGTACTGGAACAACTGGCGCAGACCTACGGAGTGGCACCTGACGCCTTGGTGCCGCCTCGAAGTGCTCTGGTCATCGATCTGAACGAGGGCTATCTCAGGGCCGGCCCGGACATCGCCCTGCTCACCGACGGCGACGGTCGCGACGCCGTGTTGACCCGATACCTCGAGATGGTATGGGAGCTGCGTTCGGTCGACCAGGGTTCAGTCGTTGCACTGCGAGGGGCCGACATATCGGCCCTGTCGAAACAGCTCGGTGAAGAGCCCGAGGTCATCGAAGCACAGCTTCGCCGAATGATGACGAGCCACACGAAGGGTCGCCGCACAGCGGTACTCGTCGGATTGGCCGCCGCAGTGCTGGCGATCACCGGTGGTGTGATCGCGTGGCAGGCGTCGGGTTCGGACACGCCGGAGGCCGAGCCCGTCACGGTCGAACAGCCAATTGCCACAACGACTCCCGAGGTGGCCGTGCTGCCACCGGCCCCGGAGGCCGAGATCGGTGAGCCCGAGGTACTTGAACGCGACGCGTCGGAGGTGCCGGCCACAACCAGCGCCGATCCGCCCTCAGCCAGTGATTCATCCGCCAACGCGCCGTCCAACGGTGCCCTTCCGCCCGCGCCCAGCGCCGAGATCGGCGATGCAGCGGTCTTGGAACGCCAGGCGGTGCCTGCCCCGGAGCCAGCACCTGCTCCAGCACCCGCCCCCGCACCGCGAACCGACCTCGAGTCGCTGTCACCGGCGCCCTCCGCATCGGTCGGAGACGCAGCGGTCGTGGAACGAAACCCGGACGGCTCCGAAGGACAACAGCAGACTCGCTAGCGATTCTGACGGATGTGGCCTGGGCGCAGTTGCTTGTAACCAGGCGCTCCCCGGACCTCGGAGCGTCGTCAGAGTGACTCTGCGCCGAGATCGAGCAGCAGCGCGCGGATCTCGTCGATGCGCCTCGGATGGCAGGCGAGCACCGATTCGCTCCGCGGAGCTCCGCCCCCGATCGCTTCAACTGCCGCCCCGGCTTCGGCCGCGATGAGGATTCCCGCGGCAAGGTCCCATTGCGAAAGGCCGACCTCGTAGTAGGCGTCAACCCGCCCCGACGCCACCGAACAGAGGTCCACTGCGGCCGCCCCCATGCGACGCACGTCACGGATCAACGGGAGCAGCTCCGCCACTACTGCCCCCTGGGCTGCTCGTCGTCCGCGGTCGTAGCCGAAGCCGGTCGCTATGAGCATCTGGTCGACCCTTGCGGGATCGCCGATCTCGAGGCGGTCACCGTTGCAGAAGGCACCGTGGTCACGGCGGGCCCAGTACGTGCGACCGTGCGTGGGGTCCGCCACGACGCCGACGGCGGGGTGGCCGTCGATCCAGGCAGCCACCGACACCGCGTAACCCGGGTGGTCATAGACGTAGTTGGTGGTGCCGTCGATGGGATCCAGCCACCAGGTGACCCCGGAGGTCGCCACGTCGCCGCCCTGTTCCTCGCCGACGATCGAGTCATCTGGCCGCCGGCTCGAGATGACGCCGCGCAACAGGGCCTCTGAAGCTCGATCCATGTCGGTGACGTGATCGGTGGCAGAGCTCTTGGTGTCCACGGTCAGCTCGTCGGGACGCTTCTCGTGGATCAATTTGCAGGCTGCGGTTGCCGCCTCACGAGCCACATCCAGCAGCTCGGCGGTGTCAGTGGAATCGCTGGTCAACTCACGCGCCGGTTCTGGGCGGTACGAGCGGCGCGAATGGCCTCCGGACCCTGGTCACGGATCGTGCGCCACTCTCCCAGGGCCCTGAGGGTCAGGACTGCGATGACTGCGACGCCGCCAGCGAATCCAAGCCCTGTCGCGAGCACGATCGCCCCGGATGCCACGGAGCCGAAGTTGCCGAGCTCTGCGAATGCGTACCCGATGAATGCTCCGGCTGCTGCCGCCACGAACACGGAGGCAAAGGCGAGCACCCGTGCGTACAACGGCGGCAGGGCTGTCGCCGGCATTGCCTGCCCCGCCTCAGCGGCCGCTGCAGCGGAGTCCGGGGATTCGTCGTGCGAAGGCCTGTCCACCCACACGATTGTATGACTCGGGACTCGCTGGTCGTTAGCGCCGCGGCGTCGAACAGATTGCTTCTGGCAGACTGGAGGGGTGCACGAGTGGTTGGTCGGAGGAGCGGTCATCGAGTCTTCGGTGCTGGCCGATCGAGCACACAACACACCCGGGTTGTTGTTGGTGCAGAACGTGCGTCGCGGGGGAGTGGTGGACTGGACCCCACCCGGCGGAGTCATTGACGCCGGTGAATCCCTCGTGGCCGGCCTCACGCGTGAGGTGGCCGAGGAAACCGGACTCTCGGTCACGCGGTGGTCCGGTCCGCTCTATGAGATATCCGCCCGTGCTCCGGATCTGGGTTGGCACCTGAGGGTGGAGGTGCACCGAGCTCTCGAGGTGGGCGGTGAGGTCCACACCGGATCGGATCCGGACGGAATAGTCACAGAGGCTGCACTGGTGCCCGAGGGTGAGTGCGAAGGACGGCTCTGCGATGCCCACCCATGGGTCCGTGAGCCGCTCGTGGACTGGATGAGGCTTCGATGGTCGGAAACCCGCAGCTACCACTATCTCGTGGAAGGCGCCGAGTTGAGCGAACTACGGATCACGCAGCTGGATGTGCCCAAGTGAGCTGTGCAGCCGACCAGGATTTTTTGGTGAGGGTGAGAACGCAGGCTGCGCGATCGGCGGTAGCTTGTGTCATCATGCAATGCATTGGACGTCAGGGGGTCCTAGCCCATGCCGCTGTCTGAGGACGAGCAGCGCATCCTGAGTGAGATCGAGAGCCAGCTTCGGGAGTCCGATCCCGATCTGGCGGATCAGGTCTCCAAGACCACGGTCTACAGGGACGCGTTCGGCAAGCTGCGTTGGGCGATCGTCGGATTCGTGCTGTGTTTGGCCGCCTCGGTCCTGCTGCTCAGCGTGAACTACCTCCTTGCCTTCGCAGGATTCCTGGGTATGTTCGCGATTGCGCTCTACATCGAGCGCAACCTGCGACGCGTCGGGCGGGCAGGTATGAACGAAGCCACCCGGGCGATACGTCGAAACTCGCTTCGCGACTACATCGACAATGCCGGCACCAAGGCACGCGACCGGCTTCGTCGTGAGGACGAATCAGAAGACTGATTCCCAAGCCGAACCACGCCACTGGTTCGGAGCGCAGCCGCAAACGCGAGGCTGCTCGGTTTGGGTGTACCGATAGGCCGTCGGAGCTATGCGTTCTGTAGCGATTCGTCGTTCAGTTCAGCGCGGAGGCTGTCCAACAGCGCCGTTGCTTCTGCGGCGTCGTGTGGGTCCGTGCCGAACGGGCTCCACCGCCTCACTGTCTCGATTTCCGCCAAGGGGCGGATCTGCGACTGCCCCGTCGCGGCCTGAACGCGATCGGCGAACTCGATCGGCGTGTCGGTGGCTTTCATCACGAAGCCCTTTGAGGCCAGTTCGGAACATGCCTGTGACCAGGCGCCCGAGACGTGACCGCGGTCGGGGGCGGTCGCTGAGCGTCGCCTGCGCCACATGAGGAACAGTCCTGCGATGATTCCGAGGGCGACGATGGCGGCGGGAATCACGAGCGGGCTGCGTACGGATTCCGAAGCAGTGGCCTCGTCGGAATCCGATGTCGTCACTTCCGCCGAACCTGTCGATGGGTCCACCTGGGGTTGATTCGATTCGCCCTCAACCGCGGTTGTGGTGGTCTCCTCCGGTTGGGCCGCTTCGGCGCCTTCGGGGGGAGGGTCGGCCTGGGCGGGAGGCACGCCTGTGATGTCGGCCGTGGTCGGGTTGCCCCGACCCGGGGTCGGTTCGAAGGGCACCCAGCCGATTCCGGCAAAAAGCACCTCCGGCCATGCATGCGCGTTGCGGCCATAGACGTCGTAGGTGCCGGGCTCCGGGGATGCTCCGGGTGTGAAGCCGACAACGACACGAGCGGGTAGTCCGATCGATCTCGCTGCGAGAGCGAACGCCGAGGAGAACTGCTGGCAGAAGCCGCGGCGCTCCTCGATGAATGCATCGAGCGGGTCGTCGGAGGCGGAGTAGTCGACCGATTCGTCATAGGTGAACTCGCTGCGGAACCAGTCCTGAAGTGCGAGGGCGGATCCGTACGGCGCGAGGCCGCCGGTGAGATCGGCGGCGATTCGGCTCAGCTCGGATGGAGTACCCGCAGCGTCGATCAGCCCGGCGTCACTGGTGGCAACCTGTGCTGCCTCGAGCGTGCTCGGCGACACCTCAGGCTGTGAGGACACGAAGTCGAAGGCGTCGCCGGCGGTGATGTCTCCTTCGCGGCTCACCAACGATCCCGAATCCGGGTCCCAGTTCAACTCCGTTGCCGAGTCGACGAACACCGGGTCCGCCGGCGAGGGCACCCATATTCCGCCGAGCCCGACGATGCCGAGTTTCGATTCCACCGCCACGGTGGACTCCACGCTCGGTGCACCCGCTGACCCACCTAGCTCGCCTCCCTCGACGCGTTCGTATGTGTTGGCGAGGGCCCATACACCCGTGTCGGGGTCGTAGTCCTCCAGTGAGGTGAGGCGCCAGTAGCCGGCGGAGGGTGTGGAAGCCGAGAAGAGCAGGTCGTCGCTACGAGGACCGAGGTTGGAACCGACCTCGACGAATGGCGACACGACCGTCCGCGGTCCGCCGCCATCGCCGAGACCGCCTCGGCGCAGGTCCAGAACAGGATCCGATTGCGCAGGGGACAGCGGTGCCAGAAGCGCTGTGAGGCCCAGGGCGATGACCAGGATCGCACCGGCGGACAAGACGGTTCGTGCAGTGCCATTGCTGCCCGCCGGCTGCCAGCGATAGGCAGCGTTGCGCCACGCGCCCTGGGCGGCGACGTAGAGCCCGATGGCCACCAGCAGCAGCACCGTGCTTGACACACGTGCAACGTCCCTGGCGACGAAGCCGAGTCCGACGATCGCGACGATGTGGGGCAACGATGCCTGCACCGGAGCTCTCAGGCGCATCGCCGTGGTGGAACAGAACAGCGCCAATACCCAAACCAGGCCTGCAAGTACCACCATGTGCCCGGGTCGCGCTGCCATCGGTGCGATGTCCTGGTCGAAGCGCGAGAAGTCCTCCCGCACGGCCTCTGCGAGCGCACCCAACGAGCCGAGTGTCGGCAGAGGCCCGAAGCGCGCCTCAGGGCCGAGGACCCACAGCGCCAGCAGCGCACCCACCACGAGGTGGGTCATGTCGCCGACCAGCGGCGGCAAGGGTGAACGGCGCAGGCCGACAGCGAGGGCCCACGCAGCCATCGCCACGACCAGCAGAGTTGTGACCGCGTCGGTCGAGGAGAACAGCCTGGTGGTGGACAGCGCAAGCGCAACCCCGAGCGCCAGACACGAAAGCTCCGCCGACCAGTACCAACCGCCCGCGAGAGGTGGGGGAGCAGTTGCGCGCGTGGCGGTCACTGCGACCTCTGCAAGGCCATCTCGGCGGTTTCCCATGCCTGCGCCAGTGAGTTGCCGGCTCGCCAGCGGACCACGGTGGCCGCACCCCGCACGGCCACATCGGCCGCCTCGTCGCAGGTCACCACGACGTCGACCCCTGCGGGCGCGTCGACGGCCTCGGCGGTGGAAGCCGTGCACCACACGAGCGTGTCTTCCTGAGAGGTGGATGGATCGGGCGGGCTGGGCCCGAAGGCCGCCTGGCGGCTGACGGTGGCCAGAACGTCAAGCAGATCACCAACAGCCTCACCCGGAAGCGCATCGGAATCAGCGACGGTGGTGTCGGAGTCCCTGCAGACAAGGCGCACATGTCGGCCTGCATCTGCAGCCGCCACCAGAATGCTCGCGGCGGCGCTGACGCAGCGCTCGAAGCCCTCAGGAGTGGCATGTGGACCCTGATCCAGGACGATGGTGGTGCCCGGGGACCGCACCGGCGGTTCAACCTGCACCACATGGGGCTCACCGAGGCGGGCCGACGTGCGCCAGTGGATTCGCCGAACGTCGTCGCCTCGCACGTAGGGCCGCAGGCCAACGAGGTCGGTGTCGGAATCAGTGATGGCCACGCCTGCGGAGAGTCGTCGGCCCTCCGCCGGTCGTCGGCCCCCGGCAAGGGCGGATTCCGGTAGCTGGTGAACTGCGGGTCGCACCAGCAACGTCGCACCACAATCAACCTCGCTGTCGAGGTGCCAGATCCGAAGTGGATCATTGAGGCGCATCGACAACGGTCCTATGCGCACCAGCCCGCGCAGCGGCGTGGGCAACACGACGCGTACCGAACACTGCTCCGCCGGGGCAAGTGTCGCGACGGCAACGATTCCCTCACCGGCGGTTCCCAGACGTCCCCACAGTCGCGTCGGTGAACTGCGCCGACGCTCGGCTGCACTGAAGGTGATGCGCAGTGTCGCCGGGTCTCCCTGGTTGCAGGTCGAAGGTTCCACCCGGGCCACGACATCGGGTGCCCGCGCAGCGTTGAGCCATGCGGCAGAGATCAGCACCGATGCGGTCACCGCGACGGCCAGCGCCGCAAGTTCGGGCAGGCCGAACAACCAAGCGAGCGCCACCATTGCCACAGCTGCCAGGAGCCACGCGACGATCGGGCCGACGCGGAGTCTCATGGCGTGGGCCTCATCGGGAGTGTTCGTCGTGGTTGCGCATCCGAGCGGTCCGACGCTCAGGCGGGCACCGGAGTGCTGTCCAGGAGGTGGTTGACGAAACTCGACGAATCCGCTCCGCGCGCCGTGGCCGCACGTGTCAGCACGAGGCGGTGGGCGAGAACTGGTTCGGCCAGCACCTTGACGTCATCCGCGCTCACGAAGTTCCGGCCCGTCGCTGCTGCCCGCACCTTCGCCGCGGACAGCAGGCCGAGCGAGGCGCGGGGCGATACCCCGAGTACCACCTCTGCATGGGATCGGCTTCGCTGCGCGAGGTCCACCACGTATCCCGCCACAGCCTCTGACACGTGAACGTTGCTTGCCGCGCCGATCATTGCGGTCACGTCACCCGGAGCAACCGCAGGTGTGACGCGCTCGAGCGAGTGGCTGTGGTCGGACTCGGTGAGCAGCGCGACCTCGGAGGACGTGGCCGGGTAGCCAACCGAGAGCCTCATGAGGAACCGGTCCAGCTGGCTCTCCGGAAGCGGAAACGTCCCCTGGTGTTCCAGGGGGTTCTGTGTGGCCACGACCATGAACGGCCGTGACAGCGCCCGGGTGGTTCCATCAACTGTGACCTGGCGCTCCGCCATGGCTTCCAGCAGAGCCGACTGTGTTTTCGGCGACGCACGGTTGATTTCGTCGCCCACCAACAAGTTGGTGAACACGGGCCCCGGTTGGAACTCCACGCTGCCGTTGTGTGCATGCCAAACCGATGCCCCGACGACATCCGCGGGAAGCAGGTCGGGGGTGAACTGAATGCGTCCGAACTCGATGCCCATGGCGCGGGCCAGGGCCTTGGCGAGGCTGGTCTTGCCAACACCCGGTACGTCCTCCACCAAGAGGTGGCCCTCAGCGAGCAGGCACGTGAGTGCTGAAGAGATGACGTCCTGCTTGCCATGTATCGCCTGGCCCACCGATGCCGTTATCGCGCCGAAGACCTCTCCGAAGGAACGGGCGGCCGACTGCGATGAACTGATCTGGGTCCCCGGGTTCTGTGATGCGCTATGCGTCGCTGACGCCTGCGCCGCTGCATTCTGTGAGGTGACTGTCATGGTTGTCTCCGCCTCTCCCCTCCGGAGTCTTGCACCGCACGGCTGTGCTGCGGCCTCGCCCCAGAGTGTGCCAGACCTCGGTGCCGGTTCCTCAGTGCTCGTTTCTGAGTGCCGGTTCGGTAGCGCTCGTTCCTGAGTGCCGGTTCGGTAGCGCTCGTTCCTGAGTGCCGGTTCGGCAGTGCTCGTTCCTGAGTGCCGGTTCGGCAGTGCTCGTTCCTGAGTGCCAGGCCCTAGCGTTGTCGCGGTGGACAGCTTCGATGCGGCAGACAGCTTGGTTGGGGCGGACAGCCCTCTCGGGTCGGAAAGGGTCGTTGCCGCTCTCGATGTAGGCGGCACGAAGCTCGATGCCGGCGTCGTTGACGGTGAAGGCAACGTGCTCGCTCGCCATCGGGTGCCGACCGAGGGTGCTGATGGCGATGAACTGTTCGAGGCCGCCGCCGGAATCGTCGAGGCCTCGATTGCTGATTCGGGGCTGTCGCCCGCGGCGCTCGGAGTCGGTTGCGGTGGGCCGATGAGCCGGGCGGATCCTTCACATCCGTACTGGGGCGCCCACGACGTGTCGCCGCTGAACATTCCACAGTGGCGCGACTATCCGCTCGGACCGCTCCTGTCCCAGCGTTTCGGGCTGCCGGTCAGGGTGGACAACGACGCAAAGGCGTTGGCGCTCGGAGAGGGTCGTCATGGCGCGGCGGTCGGGGAGCGCAACTACCTCGCGATGGTCGTGTCCACCGGCGTGGGTGGCGGAATCGTGCTCGACGGGCGCCTGCTGGATGGCGAGGCCGGCAACGCAGGCCATGTCGGCCATGTCATCGTGGATCCGCGCGGGCGCCGGTGCCCATGTGGGTCACGTGGCTGTCTTGAGGCACAGATCTCGGGAACTGCCATCGCTGAGCAGACAGGAGCGCCTGCGGCCGAGGCATCCACCGAGATGCGACGTTGGGCGGGCCGCCTGGCCGGCCGTGCGGTCGGGTCGGTGTGTGCACTCCTGGATCTGCGCCTGGCGGTGGTTGCCGGCTCGGTTGCGCTGGGCTTCGGCGCCGACTTCTTCGATGCCGCCCAGGAAGAGCTCGACCGCGTTGCGACCATCGACTTCGCACGCGGGTCGCGCATCATGGCGGCCGGCTGCGGCCCCGACGGGCCGCTGCTGGGGGCAGCCGCCGTCGGTCTCGAGTTGCTGGCC
>JBPCTP010000470.1:0-4259 GCA_051011615.1 Microthrixaceae bacterium
GGCCAGGGTCACCCGAGCCAGAGTCACCCGAGCCAGAGTCACTTGAGTCAGGGACACCTGAGCGCGGGGCGTCGGACCGTGCACTGGTTGACCGCGACCTGGGGCGCAACAGTGCATTCCAGATCTCACCGGCCGCCCAGAGCACCAGCAGGAACGCCGCCACCGTCGATGCCATGCGCTCGCGCTCGGGGCTGACGATGATCGCAACGCCGGCGATGATCAGTGCAGCGCCGCGCACGGTGGTCCAGTTGAACCACCAGAGGCTGCTGCGGTGGGTGATTGGACGCCCCACCGGGGGTGGAGTTTCCGAGTCCGCTCCTGGCGCCGGGTCGGTCTGGGTCATCTGGTTGCGCTCACCGGTCGGCAGTCATTTCCTCGACCCCCAGGCGGCGTTGGATCGCCTCGGACAACCCTGGCGCAATGGCGCCGAGCATGGCCGATGCCCGCAGCTCGAGCGGCGACACGAACACCTCCGGCGGATTCGTGACGATCGCGGACACGACAGCATCCGCGACGTCCTGGGGTGACTTCGTGCGCACGAAGCGAGGCAGGTCGACACCGCCGTCGGCGAACATACCCTCGTCACGGATGAAGCCGGGTGCGATCAGACTTACTCCGACGCCATGAGCCTCGACGTCCTGGCGAATGGCGAGCGAGAAGCCCCGTAGGCCGAACTTGGTTGCGTTGTAGAGGCTGGTGGTGGGCGAGGTGACCAAGCCGGCCAGCGAACCGACGAGTACCACCTGGGCCGAACGCGTCAGCCCCTCCGAGTCTGCGTCCGCAGCGGCTCCACCGTCGGGGCCACGCTGCGATGAATGCCTGCGGGCGAACTCCGTGGTCAGCACCATGGGCGCGCGGAGGTTCACATCGAGCACCCGATCGATCTCCTCGGTCGATGTGTCGAGGCCATCTTCTCCACCCCCGATTCCCGCGTTCGCTATCAGTACGTCGGTGTCATCGAGGTGTTCGAACAGTGAAGCGACCTGGGTGCGGTCATCCAGGTCACACACGATGACTTCACCGCCGGTATCATCGGCCAACTGGCCGAGCACCTCGGCGTTGCGCGCGGTGAGGGTCAGGTGTGCGCCGCGCCGCGCCAGCTCCTTCGCAATCGCACGACCCAATCCGCCGCTGGCGCCGGTCAGGAGTACGTGGGAGCCCTCGATCTGCATGCGAACAAACTACCGTCCTGAAACGGCATCCCGGCAGAGACCCAGCCGGCGGCAGTGTTCAGCCAGGCATGGATCGAGCGGTCAGCGTCCGAGGAGATCGGAACGAACCCTGGCCCGATGCCAGTCGGCATCGCCGTTCGTGTGCGCCAGCGCCCAAGAGCGCTTCATGAACAGGTGGAGGTCGGCTTCGACCGTGTAACCGATGGCTCCGTGGCACTGCAGCGTGGTCTCCGAGGCAGTGACCGCAGCGAGAGAAGCCCGTTGCTTGGCCATTGACACCGCCACTGCACGGTCAGCGGGAGTCGCGGACGCGAGCAGGTGGGCCGCATTGCGCACTAGCGGTTCGGCAAATTCGACTTCCAGCCCGGCATTCGCAAGGTGGTGCTTCACTGCCTGGAACGATCCGATCGGCACGCCGAACTGCTTGCGCTCGGAGACGTACTCGACGGTCAGGTCGAGCATTCGTCGGGACAGGCCCACCATGAGCGCCGCGTCGTAAACGGCCGCACGGTCGAACGCCATTGCCGCGATGTCGCGTGCCTCCTCGCCGTCAGCGAGTGGTACTCCGGCATCGGCGATGGCCTCCACGCGACACAGGGCGCGCGATCCATCGACGGACTCGAGCAGCTCCAGCCGCACGTCGCCCGGCTCGAGAATTCTGACCCCGACCTCGCCCGCACCTGACACCGGATCGTGGCCGAACAGCAGCAAGCCATCAGAACTCGAGGCAGCAGACACAACCGGGTCGGGGCCGAACCCCGTGACAACAGATGCGCCGTTGGCGATCCGGGTGAGCCAATCGTCGGCCACGTCGGAGGGTCCGCCGATGCTGCGGAGGGCACCGGCGGCTACTCCAGCGGTCGCCACCAGCGGATCCGGCAGCCCGGCGTAGCCACATTCGATGGCGATGCCCACCAGGTCGTCGTCGGACATCGCCAGCCCGCCGTTCGACTCCGGCACAGTCAGCCCGAGCACTCCCATTTCGGTGAGTGCATCCCAGGCAGCACGAATACGGCCGTCGCCGGTGCCGAGCGCCGTGTGTTCGCCGACTTCGCCACCCCACGCGCTGCGAACCGACTCGGGCGTGCACGTGTCAGCCAACAGACCCTTCACGGCCTCTGCAAACTCGAGCTGTTCTGTGGTCGGTGCGAAACGCATGTCGGTTTCCTGTGGTGGGTCCGGTGCCTGCTGCTTGCGGGTTCGGCGGGGGGTTACTTGCGGGGCAGGCCGAGCACGCGCTCGGCAATGATGTTTCGTTGGATCTCGTTGGTGCCTGCGTAGATCGGCCCGGAGAGGGCGAACTCGTAGCCCTTCATCCATGGTCCGTCGAGCTCTGCGGCCCCTCCCAGCAGGTCAAGGGCCGCCCTGTGCAGTCGCACGTCCAGTTCCGACCAGAACACCTTGTTGTACGAAGACCTGGCCCCGGGCGGTCGGCCCTCGACGAGATCGGTCACATCGCCCAGGGTGTAGAGCGCATAGGCCTCGGCGTCGATCCAGGCATCGGTGACGGCGTCGAGCGCTGCCGATGAGGCTGCGTCGCCCTCGCTGCTGCGGGCCAGCTCGACAAGACGTGCAGCGGTTGCGCGGAAACGACCGGGGGAACGCAACGTGAGGCCGCGCTCGGAGTTCGTGGTCGACATAGCTACTCCCCAACCCTTGTCGACCTCGCCCAGAATGCCGCCCATCTGCATGGTGGCAGCGGTGCCGTCGTCGTCAGGCACGAACACATCGTCGAGGAACACCTCCGCAAATCCCGCGTCGCCGGCGAGGCGGCCGAAGCCGCGGACAGTCACTCCCTCGGCGTCGAGAGGCACCAGGAAGTATGTGAGTCCCCGATGGCGCTGGGCTTCGGGGTCGGTGCGGAAGAGTCCGAACAGGTGTGTGCAGAACGCCCCACGGGTCGTCCATGTCTTCTGGCCCGAGAGGCGCCAACCGCCTGCATCGTCATCGCGTGCCGCCTTCGAGGCGATCCCGGCGAGATCGGATCCCGCGTTGGGTTCGGACCAGCCCTGGCACCAGAGGTCCTCCGCGGCCGACATCCGGCGCAGGTAGTGGTCCTGCTGTGCCTGGGAGCCGAACTCGAAGATGGTGGGCGCCAGCAGGAAGATCCCGTTCTGGGTGATGCGCTGGGGCGCCTGTGCGGCGTAGTACTCCTCTTCGAAGATCAGCCATTCCCACAACGTCGCGTCGCGGCCGCCGTAGGCCTCGGGCCAGGACACCACCGACCACCGGGCGTCGAACAACAGCTTCTCCCAACCGAGGTGGGCCTCGAATCCCTCGGCGGTGTCGCCCGAAGCAAGCGGCTCCCTCGGTACGTTGGCCGCCAGGAAGTCTCGGCAATTCTCACGGAACGCCTGCTCGGACTCGCTCCACTCAAGCTCCATCTGATCCCTCCTGCGGGATGGCTGCGTCGCCGGGCGCACAAACTCTCTCGAGCGCCGAGCTCGCATCCGCAACGATGGAGCCGACCAACTCGGCAACGCTCGGCAGGTCTTCGATGCTGCCCACCACCTGGCCCGTGGGCAGGATTCCGACCTCGAGATCGCCGTCGACCACCGTTGCCTTGGTCATCATCGGTGCATTCGCAGCAAGCGCAACCTGGGACCAGGTGAGTTCCTGTTCCGAACGCATCGCACGACCCGTGCGCATGAGGTCGGCCAGAGATGTTCCCGACTGGCGGGCGAACGCGAGCGCGTTTCGTGCGGCCTTGGCGAAGCGTTTCGGCCCCAGCGAATTCTCCAGCTCGTCGATGACCGGCGTCCGGATCACACGCTGCGGTGCGCCGTCGATGGCCGAGGTGACCACGGTCGCGTTGAGACCCGATGCCAGGTAGACGTCCTTCACGTGGTCGGGAACCTGGCTCTCCGCCGTGAGCAGGAAACGGGTGCCCATGGCGATGCCATCAGCGCCCCAGACCCGGGCTGCGGCGAGAGACGCACCGTCGTGCATGCCGCCTGCGGCCAACACCACCAGACCGCTTCCCGCGGTTGCCTCGACAACGCCGGGCACGAGCAGGCTGGTGGGGATCGTGCCGGTGTGGCCCCCTCCCTCACCGCCCTGGGCGATGACGGCACTGACACCCATGGC
>JBPCTP010000471.1:0-3484 GCA_051011615.1 Microthrixaceae bacterium
GGACCAGTCACAGATCGACGACGTGGGCACCGGTCTCGACAATGTGCTCGGCGACTACACGGGCATCGAAGCCGTACCCGGGAACTTCCTCGGCCAGATCCTCGGCGACGTGATCGACTTCCTGATCGCCGCGGTGAACGGCCTCCTCGGCCTCTCGGTGATCATTGCCCTGGTCGGCATCGTGAACACAATGAACCTCTCGATCTTCGAGCGACGTCGTGAGCTGGGCATGGTCCGTGCACTCGGCATGACAAGATCCCAGGTGCGCTCGATGGTGCGCACCGAGTCGTTCATGATCGGCATCCTCGGCACCTTGGTGGGTGTGGTCTCCGGGGTGTTCCTGGGCTGGGTGATCGTGGGTTCGGTGGCGGATTCGGTGAACCTGTCACTCAACTGGGGACGAGTCGGCCTCATCGTGGCGGCCGGAGTGGTCATCAGTGTGCTCGCTTCGCTGTGGCCCGCCCGCAAGGCGGTCCAGGTGGAGATGCTCGAAGCAATGGCCGCAACGTGATTCGATAGCTCCATGGCAGGTGACGCACGCTCGGCAGTGGATCGCACCTCACCGCTGCCGCTGTGGGCACAGGTGGAAGCGGACCTGCGTCGCCGCATCGAGTCAGGTGAATTCGCGCAGCGGTTCCCCACCGACGAGGAGCTGGTCGACTCCTATGGCGTGAGCCGCCACACCGCCCGCGAGGCCGTGCGCCGCCTTGTGGCCGAAGGCGTGGTCGTGAGGGAGCGGGGTCGAGGTACGACTGTCGCCAACGGCTCGGTGGACCAGCCGCTGGATGCGATGTATTCGCTGTTCGAGGCGGTGGAGGCCGGGGGCATGGAACAGAGCTCCGAGCTGCTCGCCATGGTCGAGGTCATCAACGGCGAGGCGGCCGAAATGCTGGAGACGGCGTCCGATGAACCACTGGTGGTGCTGGAACGACTCAGGCGGGCCGCCGGCCAGCCACTGGCGGTGGACCGCATCTGGTTGCCGCGCACTATCGGGCTGCCTCTGCTGGAGGTCGACTGGAGCCACACGAGCCTCTACGAACAGTTGGCTGCCACGGGAACCGGGCGGCCGGACCAGGGTTGGGAACGGGTGCGGGCAGTGACGCCGAACGCGGACGACGCCGAACGGCTCGGCCTCGAAGGGCCCGAGGCAGTGTTCTGCCTGGAACGCCTGGGCCGCGTGGGCGAGGTTGCCGTCGAGTGGCGCAGAAGCCTTGTTCGGGCAGATCGCTTCGCAGTGGTGACCCGTTTCGAGGGCGGGCGTACCGAGGCGTCGCTGCGCCTCACGTCCTACGCAGGCGAATGACCTTCGAGCGAGACTGACTGCTCAGGGAAGGATGCCTTCGGGGCGCGGCGTTCCGGCGCGGTCGAGGGCATCGAAGTACAGCGTCATTATCGACTCGGGATTCTCGGTGTGGAACACCTCCTCGTTCTCGTCGTAGAAGTCCATGCCCTGCTCGATCACGAACTGGATGACAGCAGGCTCCCCTGCATTCTCGGGCACGGCGAGGGTGTGGATCGTGCCGACCTCCTCGAATATGTAGTCACCGGCCTCGGCGGTCCAGTCGTATTCGAGGTAGCCCCACCTGCCCGAAACAGTGAAGGCGTGCACTTCGCCGTGGTGGTAGTGCTTCGGCAACACGGTTCCGGGTACGAACCGGTTCATCACCGTGTACCGGCCGCTCCCGGCACCCTGGCGCATGACCTTCATCTCGATGCCGGGTGCCAGCTCGGCCCAAGGAATGTCGTTGGTGCGCACGATGCTCGTGGCGTCTGCTGTCGTGGTGCGATCCGCGGTCTCGGTCATCCGCCGAGGCTAACCGGCTGACTAGAACGTGTTCCATCAGCCGTACTTGACGTGGCCAACATTTGTACGTACATTTGGACATATGGCGATGACCGCAGTACTTGCACTCGCAGCGCTGATCGGCCTCACTCTCGGCGCAGTGGGCGGCGGTGGGTCGATCCTCGCGGTGCCGGCGCTGGTCGGCGTGGTGGGCCTGTCAGTGACCGAAGCCACCACTGCTTCCCTGCTGGTTGTCGGCACCGCATCCGTGATCGGCCTGGCCGCGGAGTTCCTCCGGTCGGCCGAGGGGAGCGCCCAGCGCGTCAAGGTCGGCCCCGGTTTGGTGTTCGGCCTGACAGGCCTCGGCGGAGCCATGGTCGGAACACACCTCAACCGGAGCCTGGACGAATCGATCCTCCTGATCGCATTCTCAGTGTTGATGTTGGTGGTTGCAGCAACCATGGCGAGCAAGCTCCTGGCAGGCCGCCGGGAGCATCAGGTCGCATCCGAACGTGGTGCGGCGTCGCTTGCCCGTTCGATGTCGACCGTGGGCCGGCCGGCCGAGGCACGAACCACCCGCAGCGGTCGGGTCCGCAACTGCCGGATCGTCGCCGGAATCAACACCTGCCAGATCGTGCGGCTGTTCGCAGCCGGTACGGCCGTGGGATTTCTCACCGGGCTCTTCGGGGTGGGCGGCGGATTCGTGATCGTGCCGGCGCTGATGCTCGTCGTCAGCTTCGACGTGCGTTCCGCCGCAGCCACATCTCTGCTGGTCATCGCAGTCAACAGCGCCTTGGCACTGGCTCTGCGTGCGGATTTCGGGTCCATCGACTGGGGCATCATCGGCCCCTTCGCCATCGCAGCTTCAGTCGGGGTACTGGCCGGGCGCCGGATCGCGGACCGGGTACCTGCCCGGTCACTCTCTGCGGGGCTGACCGCCCTGATCGCGGTACTCGCGCTCTGGACTGCAGCCCAGGGCCTCGGAATCGCCTGATGACAGATCACGAACGAACTAGAACAACGACAGGAGCGACACCATGATCTTCGAACAGCACTACCTCGACTGCCTCTCGCAGGCGTCATATGTGATCGGGGACCCGAGCAGCGGCAAGGCCGTCGTGGTCGATCCGAAGCGCGACATCGCGGACTACCTGGCCTCCGCCGAGGAACACGGGCTCGAAATCGTGATGGTCATCGAAACCCATTTCCACGCCGACTTCCTCTCCGGCCACCTGGAGCTTGCGGCTGCCACCGGGGCGGAGATCGCCTACGGCTCCGCTGCCGATGCCGAATTCACCTATCGCAAGCTCGACGACGGAGAACGCGTGAGCCTCGGCGAGGTGACACTGGAGATCCGCCACACGCCCGGACACACCCCGGAGTCGATCTCGATCGTGGTCTGGGAACACCCGGGCGACCCCGACAATCCCACGGCTGTGCCCTTCGGGGTGCTGACCGGCGACACCCTCTTCATCGGCGACGTCGGCCGCCCCGATCTGCTCGCATCGATCGGGGTCACGGCCGAGGCACTGGGCCGCAGCCTTTATGCGTCGTTGCGCGGGAAGCTGTTGACACTGCCCGATGCGACCAAGGTGTTCCCCGGCCACGGGGCCGGCTCGGCGTGCGGCAAGTCGCTCTCCACCGAGACCGTCTCCACGATAGGAGAGCAGCGCTCCAGCAACTACGCGTTGGCCGACATGG
>JBPCTP010000472.1:0-2768 GCA_051011615.1 Microthrixaceae bacterium
GAAGAGGTCGCCCTCGATCCAGGTGCCATCCGGTCGGAACCGACCCGTGCTGTTGCCAAGGGTGACCAACAACACGACGTCTTCGCCGTCGCCGAACTCGCCGTCGCGCTCGTAGAGGGCGCCGGTGAGTGGATGCACGATCCCCTTCATCGGCCGACTTCGCCACTGTCGACGGCCGGAGCATCCTCGAAGTCGGTGAATTCCCCAAGGCTCATGAACTGATCGAGCCGCTGGTGGAGCCAGCGGATCTTGGACTCCTGATAGTTGCCGAGGGTCACGCCGGGTTTG
Organism: Microthrixaceae bacterium; assembly: GCA_051011615.1. Lineage (GTDB taxonomy): Bacteria > Actinomycetota > Acidimicrobiia > Acidimicrobiales > Microtrichaceae > JBPCTP01. The sequence continues at coordinate 289 of JBPCTP010000472.1, forward strand.
CGGGTCGTCTCGAGCCCCTGCTGTACCCGCGCCATGTTGAACAGGTCCTGGTTGAACACCTTGCCGAGCATCCCGAGCTCGGGCGCATCGGTGAACTTCTCGTCCTCGGTGAGGAAGTGCACCGGCACGTTGGGCGGCCGCTCACCGTCGAAGGGCGCGAGGAAGAGGCATTCCATGATCGAACTGCGGTGGTCGTCGCCGTTGGGACGGAACCGGTACACGATCCGGTTGAACGCGCCCCAGGGATGGAAGTTTGGAAACACCGTGTAGTCGATGCTGTCCATCAACTCGGCGTCCGACATCCGCTCCACGCGCTCTCCCGCCAGGGGGCGCCACCGATCGCGGCTGGCCTCGGCGCCCATGGCCCGCATCGAATCGCCCTCCACCATCACCATCGGCGAGGGATCGTCCACACGGGTGTCGGTCATCGCCCGCATCATCTCCTCCTGGGTGGGTGTCCAGTCGAGCAGCGGGCTGGGCGTGCCTCCAGCGGTGATCACGCGGGCGAAGTTGTCCCAGATGTCCACCTGGCTGTTGGTGTCGCCGAGGTAGGGGAGTATCTGTGGGTGCGTGGCTCCCACGTGGAAGGCCTCGCAGAACGCTTCCTGGGCCACCTTCCAGTTGGCATGGATCACCTTCGCCACGTGTGCGCCCGTGTAGCGGTCAGCCAGGTCCCAGTCCTCGAACTGGCCGACGAGGCCGCCGAGGAACTCTTCCAGCGGGGCCGCCTCCGGGTCGGGGTTGATCATCACGAAGCCCGCCCAGGTGCCGACGCCCACCTCCGGCAGCGACCACTGCGGGGCGTCGATGTGAGGGAAGTCCCACTCGGCCGGCACACGCGCCAGGGTGCCGTCGAGCGCCCACGTGAAGCCGTGGAAGGAACAGCGGATCTCCTTGCAGCGGCCTGCTGAATCCTTCAGCCTGCGTCCACGGTGAAGGCACGCATTGGGGAATGCCTTGATCTCATCCGGGGCCGTGCGGATCACCACGTAGGAGTCGCGCACGATGTCGTAGGTGACGTGGTCGCCAACCTCCGGGATGTCGCTCTCGCGGCATGCGAACTGCCAGACCCTTCCCCAGAGCCGCTCGGCTTCCAGGTCGTGGTACTCACGAGACGTGTAGTGGGCGACCGGCACATCGTCGCTGCCGAGGAAACGCGGGGACTCCAGTCGCAGCACGTCGGGTACCGGATGGGTGTCGGTGTCCAGCAGCTGTTGGTAGGTGATTCCCGGTGATCGGGCCTCATCAGCGTCCCGGGTTCCGCCCGTTGCGTCTGGATCCGTCGGGCTGGTCGTGTCGGTCATCGGCCACCGCCGGGACTGGCGGCCGATCCGCCGGCGGGGTCGTAGTTGACCGAGCGGTGCGTCCGTCCCCCGGCCACGAGGATCAGCTGACCGGTGACCCACGAAGACGCGTCCGATGCCAGGTACACCACGGCCGAGGCGATGTCGTCAGGAGTGCCGGTGCGGCCCAGCGGTACCGATGAGGTGATGGCGGCCAGCTTGGCGGGATCGTCGGTGAGCGTCTCGCGAAAGGCCTCGGTCACAACCGGGCCGGGAGCCACGGTGTTCACCCGGACCCTCGGTGCGAGTTCGAGGGCGAGTGTCTCGCTCATGTTGTTCATGCCGGCCTTGGCGGCTGCATATGGGCCGGTCATCGGGGATCCGCGCATGCCCGCGCCCGAGGAGATGTTCACGATCGACCCGCCGTCGACCATGTGGGCCGCAGCAGCCCGACAACCCTGGAAAGCCGAGGTCAGGTTCAGCTCGAGCTGTGAGCGGAAGGTCTCGTCGTCGGTGTCGACCAGCGGCCGGGTCGTCTTGTCGTCCGAGCCACCGACGTTGTTGACCCACACGTCCAGTTGGCCGAACTCGGCGGTGGTGCGTTCGGCGATCCCATCTGAGAAGTCCCGGATGTCACCGTCGATGATGAGTGCGCGTCGGCCGCGTTCCTCGATCCCGGCGGCGGTCTGCTCCAGATCTGCGATCCGGCGGGCGTTGATGGCCACGTCGCAGCCGAATTCGGCCAGACCCCATGCGATAGCCCGTCCGATGCCCTGTCCGGAGCCGGTGACCACTGCCACCCGGTCGGTCATGTCGAACGCTTCGCGCAGGCCCATTCGCGAGAAACTAACCCAGCGATTAGTTTCTCGCACATGGCCGAGAAGCGGAAGACCTTCTGCCGGGTGTGCCACGCCGCGTGCCCGCTCGAGGTCGAGGTGGCGGATGGCCTGCGCGTGCTGGGGGTGGCCGCGGACCGCAACGACCCGCTGTTCGGGGGCTACACCTGCATCAAGGGCCGCCAACTCGCCGATCAACACCACCACCCTGACCGCCTGCGAGGGTCGCTCAGAAAGCGCGGTGGTCGCTTCGACGCCGTGGCGTCCTCGGTGGCACTGGACGAGATCGCGGAGCGTATCGCCGGAATCGCATCCGACCACGGGCCCCGTGCGGTCGCCAGCTACACGGGCACAGGCGCCT